>DAOQVG010000047.1:0-9269 GCA_035341435.1 Smithellaceae bacterium | reverse complement strand
CGACAGGTAAACGCTGCCGCCCATAAAGTTGGCGTCCTGCCGCAGCAGTATTTTCGCTTTGCTGATTTTTTCCGGCATGTCCATTCTGCTGTAGTGGCCTTTTGTCTGAAACGGCCGGCACTGCAAAAGGTTGATCTTGAATTTGCCGTCCGCATTGAAATTGACTGTGAATTCGATATCCACCGGATAGCGATAGATTTGTTCCAGCTTTTTGAGCAGCCTGGACATTACTTCGGCGAAGGGGGTGCTGGAAAGCAGCTCGTCAAAAGTCAGCATCCAGACATCGTTTGTTTTTCCCCCTTTGGAGCGCATAAATTCCATTGCCGCCAGATCACGCTCCGCAATAAGCTCCATATGATTCTCATAATCTTCATTGAGCACTTCCGGCAACGGAACAGATTGAAATTCATTTTCCTGCAGATTTAATATATCGACTTCACGCTGTGAAAAACGCTGCATATCCGCCTGTTTGGCATAAGGTTTAACCAGGGGTGCGTCCAGGGCGACAATCCGCGGATAATCATTTTCGACACGATTTACCGCCCGCGTTCCCAGACCAAAGACGATCCGCAGCATACCCGCCCGGGGATTCATTTCTTTTTGCCAGACGAAAGCATTATAGGACAGACCGACTCCGGCCAGGTCTGGGAAGAAATAGTATTGCCGGTGCGACCCGGAAACTCTTTGCACTAAAAGAGCCATTTGTTCATCCAGCTTGGCTAATCCCCGCTGCCGGCGGTAGGTCAGCGCGTCAACATTCATTGTACTGGCGAATATTTTCCGTACTGCTTCTTCAAAGTTATTGTAGCGCAGCGTCGGCGTTCCCTGATTGGCGCAGAAATAGCTTTCATACTTGCCGGCAAACGCGTTGCCGAAGGCATCTTCCAAAAGAGAGCTGGAACGCACAATAATCGGGGATTGCCCGAAATACTCCAGCATCAGTTGAAACTGCTCTTTCACCTCCTCCGGAAAGACGCCGTGCAGCATCTTGTTTCGCAGCTCTTTGGCCATCTCAAAATAGCCCTTTTCCGTCTTTTGATCCATCAGCAGCTTCCACCAGCCGTTTTGAACCATATAAGAATAAAAAACATCGGAACCGATGTAAAAAGAGTCGTGCACCTCCAACTGTTCGGCCCAGTCAAAAGATGGATCCTTCAGCAGAATGTTGCGCGCCAGAAGCATGCCCACGGACTTGCCGCCGATAAAACCCGTTCCGATCAGACGTTTTTTAATTTCCACAATATCTTCCAGGGTAAAATATTCCTTCGCCAGGGAAAGCATTCTTTTTTCCCGGCCGATCAGCACACTGGAGAGCTTCTCCACCATCTCCTGTTTTTCTTTAACCGCCGCGGGATCCTCCAGAATTTCCTTGGCGCGCCAGAAGATGCGATCCCAGTAATCCAGATTGCGTACGCCGCTGGTTGAAATTTTTCCCGTGAGGTGCGAAAGCAGACTGGCGGCATCCGCGCTGTTCAGGATAGGCACAAACCTGTCGCCTTCCATGATATGCGGCAGAAACATCGTCGGAGTATAACGTTTCCATGCTTTCAGGGGATGGACGCAAAGTTTGCCTTTATTATTGTAAATATCCAGGAGGACCTGGGTGGTTTCGCGGATACGGGCAACGGTTTTATACGAATGACGGCCCCGCAGAATAGCGAAATAGGCGACCGTGTTTAATTCAAAAAGATAGGGACAGGTAATGACAAAAAAGTTGCCGATCATCAGGTCGGTGGCCCAGGCCATGAGCAGATCGGACAGGCAATCAAAAACATAAAACACATCCAGGCCTTCATCGTGGATTATATTATGAACCTGAGTGGAAAATGATTCAAATCCGCTCCTGGCGTTCAGCTTGTAGATTTTTATGTTCGGATCTTCTTCCAAAAGAGGCGGATGGTCGGCAAAACGCATATAGACAACCGTCCGCTTTTGCTCCAGAGATGTTTGCACGTACGGTTTAACGAATGCTTTGTAATCCGCAATTTCATCAACCTGAAAAACAACGTTGTCCCCCATCTGGAGGGAATTGAGAATTTCATCCAATCCGCCGATGCCGGTACTGACTTGAGATAATGGTGTCATTGGCCTTCCGCCTTAACTATGTGTCAATAAAGTTTCTTCCTTGCCGCAATTGATGCTTGAAATGCAACCCATTGATATCATCATTGATTTGGAAATGGAATAAGTTCGGAAACATTTTCTTCAATTCCCTGCCTATTCTTCTAATCCGTCATCGTCTTTTTTGACGGCGGCGGCTTTGCCCGGCCTGATCTTTCTGTACACCTCCCGGGGAGTTTTTTTACCGCCGGCAACAGTCAGGAGCTCTTCTATGGTTATATCAAAAAGTCTTTCGTTTTCCTCCAGGTAAGGAACAATGAGGTTCCAGTCGGCATCGGTGATCTCGACAAACTCTCCGCCGTTGAGCTGTTCATCAACCAGCTTCCTGTAGGGGTCGCGAATATAAATCGCGCCGCCGGAAGCCAGAGAAAATATATTGGAGCCCGGATAGGGCGAATCGTACTCGTAAATCGATCCGTCCGTGTCTTTAAAGCCGATGCCGTTGACGATCACAAAACCGCCGCCTTTAAGAGGATCGCCGGCCATAAAAGATTCGGCCAGGTAATCCAGCGCTGTCCCGTTGATAACGACGCGCGGCTTGCCGACGGCATTGATTAAAGGTCTTCCCGCGGCGTTGCCCATTATGTAGGCGCTGCCGCCTTTGGCGCCGTACATGAACGTCTGGCCGACATCGCCGTATACAACCAGCTTGCCTTCTTTCATAATCTGGCAGAGCTGATCCTGGGCGTTGCCGTGAACATAAATTTCCATGCCGTCAATGCCCGAGGCAATATAGTCGCCGGATGCGCCGTAAACGTCAATTCTCACATCCTTTGTGGCCGGACCGAAACCGCAGCCGGTGAATCGCTGTCCGCGGTACTTGTAAACGATGAAGCGCTTCCAGCCAAGTTTAAAGGCTTTAACAATCAGAACCGCATCGCAGAGCTCTCCTTCCGGTTCAAATTGTTCGGCATCAATAATCAGAATTTTTTCGTTGCTTTTGGGTGCACGCAGTTGATCACGGGTGGCAAAATTGATCCGGCTGAACCGGGAATTGGTTATTTCCGTAATCGCGGGCGATTCATCAAAAATTGTATCCAGATTTATCTTCAGCACATGCAGCAGCGAGCTTCTCTTAATTGCGCCGGTGTTAAAGCGGCGATCATTCAAAAGCGTCAGCGCATCAATTACCGCCTGTTTGCAGTCGTCATTTTTGCAGGCATAACTTTTAATCGTTTCTATACAGAAGCGGAGTTCGTCCGGAGTGAAGCCGCCGACACTTTCTTTAACATAAGTATACAGTTTATCGGCAGTGGCTGAATAATCATTTTCGGCGACCAAAGCAGCCAGTTTTTCTTCTATGACTTGAAATTCCGGGGTGATTGTTATTTTTTTTGCAACATCACAGGAAACCTTGTCTTTGGGTGTTTCGATCACATGGCCAAACTTGTTCGTACAAACCAGTTTTCTACCTTCTGCGGTATCTTTCAAGCTGAAAATAAATGAGCCGCCGTCGGTATAACTGCCGCCGCGTGCATTCCAGTATTTATCGGCGATAGGACCGAAGCGCGGATATTCCCGGGTAAGAGAAATCAGAGTCGCATCAATGGCCTGTTTTTCCGAACAGATCAGACCGATCTGAACTTCACCTTCCTGCAGAGCAAAAACCTGCGGACGAAGCATGGCTGTATCGGTAATGCCGATCAGCTGGAACTGATCATTTTTGACATCATTTCTGGCGATGATAAAAAACCACGGCCCATCGGGGGATGCGTTTACATGATGGGTTTGAATGGCTTTATACAATTCCTGCTTGTCCGCAGGCAGCATATCAAAATCCATTTCCGAGGTAGGCGCCATGGCCTCGATCAGGTGCTCCAGCGGGTATTTATATACCCTGCTCCAGAGATCGAGTAAAAGAGCCGCTTCTTCCGTATCCGTCAGAAATAAAGGGTGATAGTTACGCTGCTTCAGATACTCATTGATCGACTGATAATTGGCAAAGTCACCATTATGCACCAGCGCTTCGTTAAGCGCGGAGAACGGATGGCAACCGCCCGGATGCCAGACGCGGCCGCGGGTCGGATAGCGCTGATGGGCCAGCCAGACATGCGCCTTGAAGTCGTCCAGTTTATAATATTTGACGACGTTTTCCGAATAGCCGACTATCTTCAGGATCATCATGTTCCTGCCGTGGGACATGACGAAAGCCTGCTTGTCGCCCAGAGAAGCATAATAACGCGTATTAATCTTAAAGCTGTTTTGGTAAACAAATTCATCCTCGGCATCCCGTCTATCCAGGGCTGTGAATTTATTGACCTCAATGAATTTATCGAGGATTTCGTCCTTTACGCGAACAAAATAACGCATGATGTCGGGAGGACGGACATCCAGGCCGATACTGCGATGGTCGTCGAGCGTCGCCAGCTTTTCCGATTTATCAATTTTAAAGTACGGTTTGATGAATGTCTCTTCGATTTCCGTGCAAATATTGGAATCAAGAAGAGCAATGTGCAGCATATAATCATCATCCAGCACCTGCCGGGAGACGCCCATTGCTTCGGGGATGAAGCCTACGGCGCCGATGCCGCCGCCTTTTCCATTGCCCCTGTTGTGCATCTGGACGGAAGGCTCAAAAATATTTTTTCCGGTTACGGGAATCGAACTGATAAAACCGGTGACGCCGCAGCCGCCCTCTTCTTCCGTGTTCAGGGCCAAAGGAGGCACCTGGCTGCAAATTTCAGTACGTGACTGTAATATTATTTCCACGTTATCCATTTAATAACTCCATGAAAAGACTGAAGACTGAGGACTGAAGGCTGAAGGGTAAGATGAACAATGATTATTCCTATCCTTCAGTCTTCAGTCCTCAGCGTATATACCTATATTATTTACTGTAATCTACGTGTTCCAACAAATCCGTCCGTCCGACAAGTTCTCTTACACTTCTCATGCCGAACTTCTGCAATATTTCGACCAGCTGGACATTCCAGGCATGGTACATATTTGTCAGGCGCTGTGTCGCCCATTCTTCATTGAACAAGTCGGCCAGTTCCGAATCGGTGGAGGCAATGCCCCGGGCGCAGCCGCGGCCGGATTCACAATTCCCGCATCTCACGCATTCCAGCGAAACCATTTCCGCCGTACCGATAACTGCGCCGTCCGCGCCCAGGCAAATGGCTTTGGCCAAATCGTGGGCTGTTCTGATTCCTCCCGATGCAATAAGCGTGACGGCATCCCTGGCACCCTCATCCTTTAAGAAATTATGAACCTTTGTAATGGCATATTCTATCGGCATGGCAATGTTCTTTTTGGCAATATCGGGCGCAGCGCCGGTGCCGCCGTAACCGCCGTCGATATGAATAATATGGGCGCCGGCATAGTAGGAGCCGACGGCAACCATATCCACATCATTGGGCGTGGACACTTTCACCGATACCAATGCATCCGGGTTGATCTCCTTAATCCAGTCAATGTGCTTCTTATGATCTTCGATGGAGTACACTGAGTGAAAGGGAAAAGGCGAAAACAAAGACGTACCCTTCACCGCTTCCCGCATCCGGGCGACGCTTTCCGTATTTTTTTCTCCCAAGAGATGTCCGCCCAGGCCCGGTTT
The DNA here is from genome assembly GCA_035341435.1 of Smithellaceae bacterium. GTDB lineage: Bacteria > Desulfobacterota > Syntrophia > Syntrophales > Smithellaceae > MVRV01. The sequence goes on along the minus strand of DAOQVG010000047.1, from coordinate 3,592 downwards.
GGCACCCTGTGCATATTTAAATTCTACTATTTTTACCCGTTGAATGGTTTCTTCGCGCACACCGAACAGGCCGGTCGCCACCTGGGTAATGACGTGATCATTATAAGGCTGCAGGAGCTCCGGATAACCGCCTTCTCCGGTGCAGGTAAAGGTATTCCAGATGGCTGCATTGTGCGCCTTGGAAACCATGGTGGGCAAGCTGACCGATCCAAAGGACATCCCGCCGCCATACACCGGTGTGGAAATAACAATATTCGCCCGGCCGTCATTTCTCCGGTTCAGAGGAATTTCCGTTGAGATTTCAAACTTGTCAATTTTGGGCCGTCCTGCGGGGAACTTTAAGCGCAGCTTGTCGAAGCCGCCGCCGGAATTGCCCGTATTATACTCAAGATCCGTTCGCTCGGGTGGATAGCCGGTTTCGGCCATGATCCAGGTGCCTGTTATCATATCGGCCGTCCAGCGATGGTCACCCAGCGTTTCATACATGGGGTTAAGCGAAATGGCGAGCGCGTTGCGCGGACATTTGGCAACGCAGTAAAAATCATTATTTTTGCATTCAAACCCGATGCATTTGTAGTCGATCGGCACGCTCATTCTGTTGTGGCCTTCCTGCCTTTCGTGAACTCCGTGAGGACATGATTTGGCGCAGGTCCCGCAATTGATGCAGGCACTTGACCTGGTAACCTTATACTTGGGCACCTGGTGCTTGAAACGCGACGGCATTTTTTTTATTTGTACAGTTGATGGCTTCATACGTTTCTGTCTTCTCTTTGTTTAAATATTTTTCCAAAAGTTTCGTTGTCAATTTCTTCAAAAAATATCGCTCTGCCCGTCTCACCGCGCAGACGCCTTGCTTCCCGGATGCCCATCGCACCCATGACCTCCAGAAGCTGCGAATGCCAGGCACCCATGAGGTTGATCACTCTCTGCATGAGTGTTCGCACCGGAATTTTTTCCAGCCCTTCCGGCAAAACGATGATTTTCTCCGGTTCTTCATACAGTCTGGCGCCAACCGCAATCAGAAGCGGCATATCCACTGCAACCAGATCCGCACCACAGATCATGGCCTTGGGAACATGCTCAGCCATGGCGATGCCTCCGGAAAAAATAATCGTCACTTCATCGCGAATTCGATCCTCTACCAGCTTCAGATGGACGGCACGGATAACATCTTTACTCAGACGGCGATTTTCATTCACAGATCCATTGAATTCCATCCCGCGATAATCGGCGACAACGTGGATAATTTCCGCACCATTTTGAGCCAGCCGGGAAACTATGTTTTCCACCGACTTTGTTGCCGGAATGCGAACGATTGTTAGAGTATTATTTATTTTTTTAATCTTATCTTTCAGTGCCGGGAAAGTGTTCAACAGATCTTCGGTATATTCCAGAGCCACGATCCTTGCATTTTTAATTAATGCCTGATGTTTATCAATTTCCTTGGCAGTAATTAACGGAATGATGCTCCTGCTGTATTTTTTAGCATCCGCCGGAATATGATTGGCCGGCAAAACGATGCAAGTCTCCAGTTCCGCAGCCGCCCGTACCTGTGCCAGCAAAACATTCGCACTCAAATTTTCCATCGGAACATCGAAAATAATGGGAATGGGAATATCAACGGTAGCATGAATTTTCGACAACAGTTTCCCGTTTTCATCAAATGTCAGGTGATTGAGCTTCCTGCCCAGTTCGACAGAGGTGCTGATGTATTCGCGGCCATGAATTCCATCGCGCGTCGGGCGGACGATTTCCGACATGTCCGTCCACATGCTGTCAAATCCCTGGCCGGTAAACGGCCCCCGATAACCGGCGCCGGAAACGGGTACTTTACCGTCTTCAGCCTGTTTCCAGAGAGTTATAAACATGTCGGCTTTCCAGTATGTTCCCCCGATATTTAAAAAGTCTTTATCGAGTGACTTTTCGAGAGCGCCCCGCGGGCATTCCTGGATACACCGGAAGCAGTTGCGACAAACCGCAGTATTCGGGTCGGCCATTTTGCGCGGATCACCTTTTCCCCGTTTATGCGCCTCATAAATGCAGACTTTTGTACATCGGCCGCAGTTGATGCAGTTTTCTCCCCGCTCAATCGTAAATTTATGGACGGATTCCAGATTAAGCGGCATAACTTTCGGATTGATATGATATTTCTTAGGCATATTTTTCTCCAGCCTGAAGGTCATTTAGATTGAAAGCTGAAGGGAAAAATACTTCAATGATACCCGCCCTTCGGCCTTCAGTCTTCAGCCCTCAGTCCATTTAATTATTCCGATCCACCATTTCCCAGTAATCTTTGCTGTCGTCAACTTTTTTAAGAAATTCACTGATTTTGTCCTCGGGGCGGCCGAATTTGGTCTCCACCCTTTTTTCCAGTGCATCCCAGAGTGTCATTAACTCGAGGTTGGTCTGGCATATTTCTTCACAGGCCTTGCAGTGCATGCACAGAAATACATTTTCTGCTTCTTCCCGAGTAATGGGCCGATCTTCAATCAGTTTTTTAGCCAGTGCAATTTTACCTTTTGCCGTGACTTCCTCATTTTTCGTGACGAGATAGGCGGGACATACTGCAATACAGTTGCCGCATTTGGCGCAGGCGTGGGTAGTCAGCTCAAAATCAAGGTTATCAACTTTCTGATCTTTCCCCAAGAGCAGCGTCGCAATTCTCCCGATAACCGGCGACAGCAGAATCAGCAGGTTGATGGAAAAACTAAAAACGGCCGGTCGAAAAACGAAGGCGGGAATGTTGCCGAATTTTGATTGAATTGCAAAAAACTTACCCGGATTCATGATATTATTCGGATCGATCTTCGCTTTGTAGGCCAGCAGATCCCGTTTCTTTTCAGCGTTGTACAAATGATTGATAAAAGCCGCGTTCCAGATGCCCAGCCCATAGGGCTCGGCGCCCAGGGAAACCGCTGTCTGAGTAAGCATCGTTTGCAGCGGCAAATCAATGTAATACCTCTTCTTCCGAGAATCGCAGAGAAAATTGGTCATGATGAGAGCCGTCTTTTCATCGAGGATATAAGAATCAATGAATATTTCCACACCGAAGTTAGCTCCCAGTTTTTTTGCTTTCTTAATAAAACCGGCTGCCGCGGATAAGGGAATAATGCTTTCACTGGCCAAAATTGTCGGACCCAGACGTTTTGTTTTCATACCAAACAGGCGCTCATTCCATAAATAACTGGCCACATAGCGGGGCGCTTCATCCAGGTTGCCGGTCCGGGCAATAGCCTTTAAAAATTTTTCATCATCCTCGAGACTACTGAATTCAACCAGAACTCCGGCGCTCTTTTTAAAGACCTGGGTATGCATAAGTTGATTGACATCGTTGAGGTGATTCTCATCCAGAAAACGGATCACATTCGGTTTAATGCTTTGCGCATCCCTGCTTTGAACAAATTTTTCAATAAATTCAAAGGCGGCTGCGTCGCCGGCAAAATAAAACAGGTGCGGGTAGGAGGCCTGGGGAACATCGCGTAATTTAAGATTCACCTCAACGATGACGCCAAACACTCCTTCCGTGGAAGCAAAATACATGAAATCGGGATCAGTCGGTGTAATTTTCTTTGTTTCGCCGGACGGTGTGACA
>DAOQVG010000046.1:0-9299 GCA_035341435.1 Smithellaceae bacterium | reverse complement strand
ATTGCCGGAAACAGACGATCATGAAACTGAATGCCGTGGATGTTTTAGGAAGGGCAAATCAGATCAAGGAAAAGAAAATCGATGTTCTGATTTGCGGAGCGATTTCCCGTTCTCTCGAATATGCACTTACGTCTCAGGGCATTCGCGTTCACGCTTTTGTACGCGGCTCCGTGGAGGAAGTTCTTGCCGCCTATAAAAATGGCCAACTGGGACAGGCCGTCTTTGCGCTGCCCGGCTGCCACCGACGGAGGAATGCGGAGAATCGAAGATGTAACCGGGGCAAACGAAGATTTTGAAGATTTAGCTATTCCCAAATAGTAAGGAGAAAAAATATTGAGTCGATACATACCCAAGGAACTTTTTTTTACCAAAGGTGTTGGTACACACAAAGAACAACTTCATTCTTTTGAACTGGCGCTGCGCGACGCGGGCATCGAAAAATGCAATCTGGTGCAGGTGTCGAGCATTATGCCTCCGGGCTGTCACATCCTTTCGCGGGCGGAAGGTTTAAAGAAGCTTCAGCCGGGCGCCATAACTTTTTGCGTCATGAGCCGTTGCTGCAGCGACGAACCCCGCCGGCTCATTTCCGCATCCATCGGCTGTGCAATTCCCGTGGATAAAAAAGCCTATGGTTACATCAGCGAGCATCACGCCTTCGGATTAACCGAAAGGCAGAGCGGAGACTACGCGGAAGACTTGGCGGCGGCCATGCTGGCCTCAACGCTGGGCATCGATTTCAACGTCGACGAAAGCTGGGACGAAAAGAAGAAATTGTTTAAAATCAGCGGCAAGATCGTCGGTACAAGAAACATTACACAATCCAGCGTCCTGAAAACAAAAGATTACACGACAGTCCTGGCGGCGGCGGTGTTTGTTTTCTGATGGGTGTATAACGCCCGGCAGTGACCGCCGATTAGGGCACTTAGGGGAAATGAGATAATGACAAAATCAGCGAAAAAAGGAACTAACTTTACCTATCAGGCTCTGGCGCTGATGTCCCGGCTTTTCTATGAAAAATTCGGTGAAGAGGCGCTTCCGATCATCAGGAATGTCTGGTACCGGATGGGCCTGGCTTCCGGTGAACGCTTTAAAGAAAAGATGACCGCCTGTGACTTTAAGTCGGCGGCCGAGTACCTGAATGAGTGGAATAAACAGATGGGAGAAATGGAATCATCCCGGATAACGGAGGATATTTATCATATTGTGTCGCCGTCCGGCTTTTGCTGCGACGTGGGATTGGAGAACGCCGGTCGCCCTATCTGCGAAGCGGTTATGTATATCAATAAAGGGCAATTCAAATCCATCTGCGGATGCGATGTGGAGATGAACATAGTGAGAAGCAAAGCGACGGGCTCCGACTGTTGCGAAATTATCTATCGCCCCATTGATGCAGACGACAAGTAAAGATTTTTCTTTGCACGATTCCGGTTGGAGATCAAACACTTCCGGTTAATCCGGAAGACAGATTTTTTGCCGGCATTATGGAGAACGGAAAAGGTATATTCGTTGAGGTTGTTGAGCAGTACAAAAAAACTCTCACACCGGAAGGAGGAAAGAACAATGAATGGAACAATGCGTGGCCGAAGAGGCCAGGGAGGCGGCCAGGGAGGCGGCCGGGGCCGCAAGGGCGGGCCGCTTGCGGGAGGTGCTGGCGGTTATTGTGTATGTCCGAACTGTGGTCATCGTGAACCGCACGAACGGGGCGTGCCCTGTATTCAGGTAAAATGTCCGCAGTGCGGCACCGGGATGATTCGGGAATAGGTAAAAAAGATGGACTCGTAAAAAAGCCGCAGATAAAGCGCGTGAATTCTGAAGAGAGGCGTACTTGTCGTCCTCCGCAGAGCCGGACCCGCACTCGATGCGGGAAAGGATGAAGCGCATCCGGCCTTTTTACGAGTCCGTCAAAACTTGGAAGGAGGATTTTATTATGCCAAGAGGAGATGCAACAGGCCCCACGGGAATGGGGTCCATGACCGGTCGGGCGGCGGGTTTCTGCGCCGGTTACAACATGCCCGGTTATTTGAATAAAGGCGGAGGTCGTGGCTGCGGAATGGGATTCGGACGCAGAAATAACATTGGCGGCTTCGGCCGGCGCAATCGATTTTTCGCCGGCGGGTTATCCGGCGGAGCCTGGTCGAATCATGATCCGGATGCCGAGAAACAGGCCCTGCAAAGCCAGGTGGAATTTCTGCAGACAAAAATGGATGCGATTAGAAAAAGACTCGATGAACTAACGGCGAAAGAGTAGATAAATAATTACCGGACGGAGGAAAGTCTAAGACAGGCGTGGATCACCTCCATGTCCATGCCAACGGTGGCGGCGACGCGGCTTTCACTGCTTCGCACGCCGCCGCCACTGACTATTTTGATAAAAAGGAAGAAAAATGAAAATTGCATTGACCACGTCAGGCACCGATCTGAGCGCACCTTTGGACGGCCGTTTTGGCCGGGCGCCGAAGTTTTTAATTTACGATTCGGAAACCGATGCGTTCGAGGTGAAGGATAACGAGCAAAACGTAAACGCTGCGCAGGGGGCGGGTATTCAGTCTGCGCAGAATATTGCCCGTCTGGGTGTAAAAGCCTTGATAACAGGGCATTGCGGACCGAAGGCGTTTAAAGTGTTGAAAGCGGCGGGCATCAAAATCTATAACTCCAATGCCGCCACCGTGAGAGAAGCACTGGATCAATACCGGGGCAACAAACTTGCGGAAGCTTCATCTTATGATGTTGAAGGGCATTGGGTATGACACCCTCGTAAAAAGGCTGATGCTGCGTTGCGCATCATCCCTCGTTACTGAGGCGTACTCTAAGTACGCCTCATGCCTCGGTATTCGTGCGCCTTGCCTGCGGCCTTTTTACGGGGGCGTCTGAAAATTGTTAATTTTACGGCTTCCTATAAAAAATGAAAATATCTTCGGATTGTATTTCCTGCTTCGTCTGCCGCACTGCCGGCGTAAGCAGGACGGCTGCATCTTCGGACAGAGACATCTCCGGATTATGCCGGAGAAAAGAGGACCAAAATGAAAGCACCTGTAATCGCCGTTGAACTTCGTGCGCATGCTCCTTTTACCGCTTTCGGCACCTTAACGGGTATTATCATCATGGCTTCTTTCCTTCAATTCCAGGTGCCGAAGGAAATTACGTCTTTCCTGTTCTGGAGTTTGCATCCGCTGCATGTGCTGGTAAGCGCTTTGGTCACCACGGCGATGTTCCGGCTGCATGGCAAAGGTGGTTTGCTGCGTACTTTCATAATTGGATATGTCGGTTCTGTGGGCATAGCTACGCTCAGCGACTCGCTTATTCCCTTCGCAGGAGAATGGCTGCTCAATATGCCTCATCGGGCGGTGCATATAGGATTTATTGAAAAATGGTGGCTGGTGAATCCGCTGGCGATTACCGGAATAATTTTAGGGTACATGCGCCCGAAAACAAAATTTCCCCACGCGATGCATGTGTTTTTAAGCACCTGGGCGTCGCTGTTTCATGTTCTGATGGCTATCGGAACGCCAATTGATGTTGTCACCACAATTTTAGTGGCGACCTTTTTGTTTTTAGCCGTTTGGGTTCCCTGCTGCACCAGTGACATTGTTTTTCCTTTACTTTGGATTAAAAATGAAAACGGAGACGCCGAACGATCCCATTGTTTGCCTCAGGGAGGACTTTCATGAAAATAGCTATCGCTTCCGGTAAAGGCGGAACCGGTAAAACTACTTTAGCCGTCAATCTGGCGCGTACGATGAACTCCGGAGTGCAGCTTCTGGACTGCGACGTGGAGGAGCCCAACGCGCACCTGTTTCTTGCGGGAGTCAAAGTCGGCGAAGAAGTTGTTTCGATACCAATTCCCGTGGTTGATGAATCTCTTTGCGATGGCTGCGGGAAATGCAGTGAATTTTGTGAGTACAATGCCATCGTTACGTTGGGGAAAGAGCCGTTGATCTTCGCGGAGATGTGCCACGGCTGCGGCGGCTGCACGCTGATTTGCCCCCCGAAAGCAATCACGGAAACTCCCAGACGCATCGGTGTCATTGAAATTATGGAGTCTGAAAATGTCTCACTCATTACGGGTCGTTTGGACGTCGGTGTGGCGCTCGCACCGCCGCTGATCCGGGCGGTCAAAAAGAGGATTAAGGATGAAGTCCCGGCTATTATCGATGCTCCTCCGGGGACATCATGCCCGGCAATAGCCGCCGTTCAGGACACTGATATGGTTTTGCTGGTTACGGAACCGACGCCGTTTGGTTTAAACGATTTGATGCTGGCCGTCGAAACGGTGCGCGTACTTAAAATCCCCTTTGCCGTCGTCGTCAATCGCATGGGCAGCGGTGATGACAGTGTACATCAGTACTGTGCAAAAGAAAACATTCCTGTACTTCTGGAAATACCGGACGACAGGCGGATTGCCGAGGCCTATTCCCGCGGAGTCCTGATGGTTGACGCACTGCCTGCATACCGGCAGCTTTTTCAGGAGTTGATCGAAAAAATATTTTCTTTCCCGGGGAAAGAAAAAGTTAAATTATAACCGCTGATGAAGGTGAATAGAGCCTTCGCGGAGATTGAAAAATGAGTTCGAGCAAATACAAATATCTTTACGGTCCGGTTCCATCCCGCCGCCTGGGACGCTCCCTGGGCATCGATCTTGTCCCTTTTAAAACGTGCACATACGACTGCGTCTATTGTCAGTTGGGCCGGACAACGAACAAAACGACGGTAAGGCGTCCCTATGTTCCCATTGAAAATGTGTTAAGCGAGTTAAAAACCAAATTGGCAACGGGAAAACCCCCTGATTTCATCAGCCTCGCCGGTTCGGGAGAGCCGACGCTGCACTCGGAAATCGGTGAACTGATCGGGCGGATCAAAAAAATGACCACCGTACCCGTAGCTGTTTTAACCAACGGCTCGTTGTTGTTTATGCCGGATGTCCAGGCAGCGCTGATGCAGGCCGATCTGGTTATCCCCTCGCTCGATGTCGGTGATGAAACTTTGTTCCGCTATGTCAATCGTCCTCACGAGGATATCTCTTTCGAGAAAATGGTCAATGGCCTGATTGAATTCACGCACAATTTTCCGGGTGAAGTGTGGCTGGAAGTTCTTCTGCTTTCGGGCATTACCGGCATGGTTGACGAGGTGCGTAAAATTGCCGCCTTGGCGGAAAAAATCGGGGCGAAGAGAATACAGATCAACACTGTTTACCGGCCGGCTGCCGAAGACTACGCCTGCGCCGTGCCTGCAAAGCAGCTGGAAAAGCTGGCCTTGTTATTTCCAGGTGAAGTAGACATTATCGGTACAGATGAAGCTGATTCTCTTCCCGGCGCTGCTGCAAATACCGCTGACAGTTCGGAAATTCTCAGTCTGCTGTCTCGACGTCCCTGTACGCTCTCCGATATCTGCTCGGGACTGGGGCTACACCCGCATGATGCAGCGAAAAGGTTGAAAAAGCTTATCGATGAAAAACAAATCACTGTGGTGCGCGCCGAACATGATGTGTTTTATAAAGTATAGAAACACTTAATCAGCAAGCGAGATGACGGAGGTTCAAGATGGATCCGAAACAACTGACCAGACAATTGATGGATTTTAATAAATCAGCTTTTGATCAAAGTTACAAAATGATTAAGATTTTACATGATCAAACGGAAAATATTGTGCTTCGGTTTCTGGAAAGATCCAACTGGATCACGGAGGATGGTAAAAAGGTGGTTAAAGAATGGGCAAAGGTCTGTAAAAAGGGAAGCGAATATTTCAAGGACTGTGCCGATGAAAATTATAAAAAGATCGCCGACTATTACACCAGATCGGAAAATAAAAAGAAAACATAGTCTTTTTTTGAAGGTTGGATTATGAAGGAACTTGTTATTATCAGCGGGAAGGGAGGCACGGGTAAAACCAGCGTCACCGCATCTTTTGCCGTCCTCGCCGGCCGTTCTGTCGTGTGCGACTGCGATGTGGATGCGGCGGATCTGCATCTGGTTCTGGAGCCGGTTATTCGCGAACGCCATGATTTTAAAAGCGGTCATGAAGCGATTATCCGTCAGGATGACTGTATGGCCTGCGGTATCTGCGCCGAACTTTGCCGTTTCGGAGCGGCAAAATTAACAGGCAGTCGTGAGGGTATTCCAACGTATGGCATTGATCCGATAGCCTGCGAAGGGTGCGGCGTCTGTGTGATGTTTTGTCCGGTGGATGCCATTGATTTTCCCGAGCGGCACTGCGGTCAGTGGTTTGTGTCCGATACCCGCTGCGGCCCCATGGTTCACGCCCGTCTCGGTATCGCCGCTGAAAATTCAGGCAAGCTTGTTTCTACCGTCAGACAGGAAGCACGTCGCCTGGCCGGAGAAAAAAATTATGATCTGATTATTATAGACGGTCCGCCGGGCATCGGGTGTCCGGTTATCGCGTCTTTAACCGGTGCAACGCAGGTATTGATCGTTACCGAACCGACGGTGGCGGGTGAGCATGATCTGGAAAGAGTGTTGTCTTTGACGCGCCATTTTCAAATTCCCACATCCGTTTGCGTCAACAAGTGGGATATCAACGAAGAAATGACGCGGCGAATCGAGAAAAAAGCACAGTTGTCCGGTGCGGACGTCGCCGGGCGGATTCGCTACGACCAGGCAGTTAACCTGGCGCAAATATCAAAAAAAGCGGTTGTAGAAATTGACGCGCCGAGCGCCAACGATATAAAACAGCTTTGGAAAAATCTTAATATTCGGGAGGAAGAAGAAACAAAATGGAAGCAGTGAAAATGGACGATAACCATCAGACGGCGCGCGGGCAGGAAAACGTCCCCGGTTCTGAGCGGGAAGCGCAAGCTCAAGCGGAAAAAGGGGCAGGCAAAACATGTGACACCTGCGGAGACACCTCATGCTCCGCGTCCAAACAGAAAAGCGGTGAAAGCAAGGAAGAGTACGCAGACCGGCGCAAGCTTATGGCGAGACTCTGCCGTATAGAGCATAAAATTGTCGTTCTTTCGGGAAAAGGCGGCGTCGGCAAAAGCACGGTTGCGGTTAACCTGGCTACATCCCTGATGCTTTCCGGACGGAGCGTAGGACTGCTGGACGTTGACATTCACGGCCCCAGCGTTCCCACTATGCTGGGTTTGGAGCGGGAAACTCTCCGCAGCGGCGACGACGGGCTGCTTCCGGTGCAATTGGGAGATATGAAGGTCATGTCTTTAGGTTTTCTGCTGGAAAACCCGGACGACGCCGTCATCTGGCGGGGTCCGATGAAAATGGGGGTTATTAAACAGTTTCTGACGGATGTTGACTGGGGCGACCTCGATTATCTTATCGTTGACGCTCCTCCGGGAACCGGCGACGAGCCCCTTTCGCTGTGCCAGCTCATCCAGCCGCTGGATGGCGCGGTGATCGTTACTACGCCGCAGAAAGTGGCTGCCGTGGATGTGCGCAAATCAATCAGCTTCTGCCATCGCGTAAACGTGCCGGTGCTGGGTGTCGTCGAAAATATGAGCGGCTTTCTTTGCCCGAAATGCGGGGAGATTACGCAAATATTCCCGACGGGGGCCGGCAAAAAAATAGCGGAGGACATGAAAGTGCCTTTCCTGGGCGCGATTCCGGTGGATCCGGCCGTTGCTCAATCCGGTGATACCGGCCAGGTGTTCATCCACCACTTCGCTTCAAGTACGACGGCAAAAATTATGCAGGATATCATCAATAAAATTGTTGATGTAATTAAGACAAAAAAATAGACGCATTAGGAGAAGGAACCATGAAGATTGCTATTCCGTTGGCGGATGGAAAACTGACCATGCATTTTGGACACTGCAGGAGTTTTGCACTTGTTGATGTTGATGACGCACAAAAAGAGATTTTAAGGCGCGAAGACATTGAAGCACCGCCGCATGAACCGGGAAAGTTGCCGCCGTGGCTGGCTAGTCGCGGGGTGAACATGATTATCGCGGGAGGCATGGGGCAGCGCGCCCAGCAATTGTTCGCCCAGCAGGGGATCAGAGTCCTGGTTGGCGCGCCGGCGGAAACACCGGAGAAGCTGATTAACGATTTTTTTGCCGATCAGCTGCAAACCGGCGCAAATATTTGTGATCATTAAAGACAGAAGGTCTGTATTTACAGTTAAGAGGAGTAAAGCGGAAAGACGTGCAATTGGGCAACGAAGTGAACCAAGGATGTATCATCGCCTTACAGTAAACAACAAAGGAGAAAATCTCTATGAATTCTGAATTGTTAGCTGCTGTGGACAAGATCGAAATTTTAACGCTGCAGGACAATTATATTGAAATGACGGCAATGGACGACAACGCGATCATTTCACGGGCGGTTCCCCTGAAAGAAGGGGAATTCCGGGCTTCTATTTTGGCGGAGCACGGTTTTTCCGCGCTGGTCAAAACAACGGCTGCAGGCAAAACGCATACGCTGCTCTTTGATTTTGGATTTTCCGAAAACGGTGCGGCGCAAAACACCAAAACACTCGGTGTGGACATGACCGCTGTTGAGGCCATAGCGCTTTCGCACGGACACAGTGACCACACCGGCGGCATGGATCAAATGACCGCTCTGATCGGCAGGAAAAACATTCCTTTTATCGTTCATCCCTCCGTGTTTAAGTCGCCCCGCTACCTGAAGGTCAATGAACAGTTCAAAATCAATTTTCCCAAGTTGACGAAGGAAAGGCTCGCACAGGCGGGACTCGATGTTGTCGAGGCGAAGGAACCTTATCCTCTATTAGACCGCACCATTTTATTTCTGGGCGAAATCCCCCGCTCCACAGACTTTGAAAAGGGTTTTCCCATCGCTCATTTTGTCGAAAATGATGTCGAGAAGTGGGACGCCATTGAAGACGATACGTCGATAGTCATGAATTTAAAGGGGAAAGGGCTGGTGATCCTGTCCGGCTGCGCTCATGCGGGAATTATCAACACGATTCTCTACGCCCGCAAGGTGACGGGCATCGAGAAGGTTCATGCCGTCATGGGAGGTTTTCATCTCTCCGGAGCCATATTTGAACCCATTATAGACAGGACGGCCGAAGAGTTAAAGAAGCTGGCTCCCCGGTACGTTATACCTGCTCACTGCACGGGACGAAAAGCGATTATAAGAATAGAAAAGGAAATGCCTGATCAGTTTATCCTGAATATGGCGGGAACAAAACTGACTTTTGCCTGAGGCGGGAGTGCGGCAATATTGGCGGCGGGGACTCATTCTGTTTCCAGGTCAAGGATGATAACTGCGGCGGCAACCAACCTCTCTGCCCCCGAGGATGTGTTGTAGTTGCCGTAAATATCATCCCGAACGTATGTGAGGAATCTTGCAGGTCCCTCACATACG
>DAOQVG010000045.1:0-9629 GCA_035341435.1 Smithellaceae bacterium | reverse complement strand
CTCCATTACTTTTTTCTGCACAGTAATGGTTCCGGCCAGGGGATTATACAGCGCGTCGGGACACACCTCTTTTATCTCTTCATAAAGTGCCTGCGTCGCCCGAGTAGCCAGTATGTTTGAATTCAGGGAAAGCATCGCCCGCACAATCTCTTTGACCTGTGCGGCTGTCTTCCCCGGACAATAGATCACTTCCGGATAACCTACGCGGTGCTCCCTGTGGCTGTCCAGCTTTGCGCAACCGACGTCTATATAAGACATATTCCGTAAGCGGGAAACACCTTCTTCGATATCAATATTTCTGTTCCGGATGCTTTCCAGCAGCAAGCGAACTTCATCAGCATTCATATAACTAACCTTCCTTATTCCATTTCCAAATCAAGCGCTACCTTTGTTGGCCCTTCGGCAGGCTCAGGACAGGCTTATAATTCATGGTCCGGCATAGTGAGCTTATCGAAGGGTTGTTGTCCCCCTCTGGAGGGGGTGCAGGGGGAGGTCATTTCCTCAATAAGCCTTTAGTTCTCAAAAGTGCCGGAAGCTCTTTGTTTTCCACCTCCGTCACTTCGTGACACCTCCGCCTGCGGAGGACACAAATAATACTCTTGCAATTACAACACAGTTATCCTTCCGCCGCGGTATCACCATGATTCGGAAGTGGAATTATTTCTCCTGATCAACCGGCTTCGCTTCGTCAAGGTCTTCATGCTGCAAAAGATCATATATCTCTTTTACGCTGACACCGTTTTCCTTCGCCAGTCTTCTGCAATCTTCATATTCCGGTTTGGATTTGATTTTACGGCCCCGCCAATAACCATTCTTGATGGCAACATCCCCGAACTTCGTAGACAAGGTCGAAAAATCCCTCTTCAGCATGACTTTGGATATTCGCTGAAGCCTGAGTCCGAAAGTGGACGTTCGCAGCCAGAGAATTTCCTCAATCGCCGGTTTATCTTCTTCCCTGCATAGGACGCTGATCCGGGTCGCCGGCCGGGACTTTTTCATGATTACAGGGGTAAGGAATACGTCGTAGGCTCCCTTGGCCAGCAGCGCTTCCATTACATCTTCATACATCTCCGGATTCATGTCATCGATGTTGCATTCCACCAGAATGGCCGACTGTTTTTCCGTATCGTCCGCGTCTCCCCGGACAATTTGCGATGCCTGCATTTCTCCCAGATAGACGCGCAGGACATTGGGAATTTCCGTATCCCGATGCCCGATGCCGTAGCCAATCTTTTGCGGCGTGAAACAAAGTTCTTCCGTGAAAGCATCGACAGTGGCCGCCAGAATTGCCGCTCCCGTAGGTGTAGTGGTTTCAAAGGGAACGGCACCGGATTTGACGGGGATGCCCTGGAGAATTTCTACAGTTGCCGGCGCCGGCACGGGCAGAATTCCATGGCTGCAGCGGATAAAACCGCCCCCGAGCTCAACAGGGGAGGAAACTATGCGCTCCGGCTGCAGGTAATCCAGGCAGACCGCCGCCCCGACAATGTCAACAATGGAATCTACCGCTCCGACTTCATGAAAATGGACGTCTTCCGTCCTGCATCCATGAATCTTTCCTTCCGCTTCGGCAATCCTTCCAAAGATGTTTAGACTGATGCTTTTTACTTTTACCGACAAATCGCTTTTGCTGATGATATCAACTATATCTTTAAATGTTCTTTCCCCGCAGTGATGCCCGTGGCCTGTGCAAACATCGCTGTCTGCCGCGACTTCAACTTTTTTTCCCGTAATGCCTTTTCTCTTGTCTTTTGTAATTTTGATCTCGTATGCGCCGATATCCAGTTTTTTCAATTCGCCAAGAAGATAATCCGGAGCCACGCCCAGATCGATCATCGCCCCCAGATTCATGTCGCCGCTGATCCCGGCAAAACAATCGTAGTATAATATTTTCATGGATTATTTTTTTAGTTCATCACATCATTTTGCGGATGCGCACTTCGATATTTTTTTCATCCCTGAGCAGGTCGATCAGTTTTTGCACATCCGTTTCACCGTAGTGGTAAGGATAAAGGATTTTTGGCTGGAATGCGCCGACGGCGTCGGCAACCATTTCGGGCGTCATCGTGTAAGGGAGATTCATCGGCAGAAAGGCAATATCTATGTCTTTGAGAACTTTCATTTCGGGGATATTCTCCGTGTCCCCGGCAATATAGATCCGCTTGCCGCCGCAGGTAATGATATAACCGTTGCCGATTCCTTTGCCGTGGTAGGGAACTCCGGGGCTGCGCATATTGACGAGATTATAGGCGGGCACCGCTTCAATCAGCAGTCCCTGCACTGTTTTTTTATCACCGTTTTTCATGATTATGCCGTCCTTAACCTGTTCGGCGGTATCCGGCGTGATTATAACAAGAGTTTTATCCGTTCGAATTGCGCCAATCGCTTCCAGATCGCAATGATCATAATGTTCATGCGTCACGAGAATCAAATCGGCTTTCGGCATTTTGGAATAATCGGCGTACTGTGAAACGGGATCGATGTGGATGATCTTTCCGTTGAAGGAAATCATCAATGTTGCATGACCGAGAAAGGTGATCGCCAGATCCCCCTCTTCTGTTTTGATTTTATCTGTTACGAAATTATTTTCTGCAGCCATCGTCACTCCTGCGAAAAAAGATAAAATGAATTTTTATTCATTGGGTTTGGCGTCGACAACAAAATATTCAGTCTCGCCAAAGCAGCTTGTCGGAACCCCCTTATGCTGTTCATAAACCAGGATAACCCGTTTACCGGCCAGCTTGTTGATGCGCCGGGCTACTTCCTCGTCCCGGACACTGAAGAGGAATTTTTCCGGAATGGCCCCGGGCATCGTTACCATAGCCATTTCGCCTTCCCATGTTTTACATAGCCAGCCGCTCTTGGACAATTTCTGGATATATCCCGCCCGTTCACCCTTGGAAAAACTCCAGGTGAGTGTAAACCAGGTATAAAAAATAAAACCTATGACAGCCGCCATTATAATGCCCACAAGCCATAATTTCCAACGCGTTTTGTTTTCTCCGCTATAGCTGTCCATTACATTATCTCCTTATATGTTTTTTACCGGAACAAGCGAGTTTTCTGTTTGTCGAGAATATAAAGAGAAAAGCCTTATATGTCAATAACATAATCACATTCTGTTTAAACTCGAAGGTAAACCTTAATGATAACGGAAGAAGCGGATAGCAGGGATTTTTGCTATAATTTTCTTAATAATCCGCCCGCGCTGCATGATAAGAACTGCGCACCAGCGGCCCCGCCTCTACGTACCTGAATCCGATGCTGCAGGCAATTTCCTTCAACCGGGCAAATTCGTCGGGATGATAGTATTTAACGACCGGCCAATGTTGGAGCGTGGGCTGCTGATACTGCCCGATGGTCAGACGTGCACAGGAAACAGCGGCCAGATCATCCATCAAACGCAAAATGTCATCCTGGCTTTCGCCAAAACCGATCATGAAACCGCTTTTGGAGACAACGGAAGATGCTGATACCCGGTTGAGCAGTTCCAGGGAAATATCGTAATTGCCCTGAGGACGCAGCCGGGGGAATAACTTTCGTACAGTTTCCATATTGTGATTAATCACGTCGGGATGTGCTTCGATGACTTTTTCCAGCGCGGAAACGTTCCCTTGGAAATCGGGAATCAACACTTCAATTTTACATTCCGGCCTGGCTACGCGCAGCCTTTTAATGCAGTCGGCAAAAATTACGGCACCGCCGTCCGACAGATCATCCCGCGTTACTGAAGTTATGACGATATATTTTAATTTCATTTCCTGCACTGCCGCAATAAGCTGGTCGACTTCTTTTTCATCGACAGGAAGCGGAGCGCCATGCTGAACATTGCAGTAAAGACAATTCCGGGTGCAGATATTTCCTAAAATAAGAAAAGTCGCCTTACCGGCGGCAAAACATTCGGCGATATTGGGGCAAGCGGCTTCCTGACAGACGGTGTGCAGTTTCAGCCCGGCCAGCGTGTTTCTGATCTTGCGGCTCTCTTGTGCATGCGGCAGGCGAACTTTCAGCCAGGGAGGCTTGCGCAGAAGCTGTGGTTTTTCCCGGGAGTTCGTCATCACTATTTTCGGATCATAACGAGAAGCATCTTAAAACGCGGGTTTGCTTTTAATGCATGCGGTTTATTGGCCGGCATTATGATCATCTCCCCTTCTTTGACGGCATGTAACGAACCGGCTATTGTTATATCCGCAGTCCCGTCGATAATCTGCACCAGCGCATCGAAAGGAGCGGTATGCTCACTTAATCCCTGTCCGTTGTCGAAGGCAAACAAAGTAACAGTTCCCGCATCCTTATCGATAACAGTGCGGCTGACAACTGCTCCGGGTTGATAAGAGACCATGTCCTTCATATTTAAAACTGTCCCGACAAGATCATTTACGTCTGCCATCTGTTCCTCCTTTGTATTGGTGCGAAAGTTTGGGGTGATGAACATAAGCCCCGCCGCTGGCCGGTTAGGACAAAATGCTCTGTTTTATTGGATCTGATCTTTTTCTATTCGTCAATTGTCAAGAGTAAAGATTTGACCCCTAATCCCCTTTTGACCCCTAATCCCCTATTTCCTCTTCCAGCACACGTCGGGTTTGCGGGCGGCCAGGACTTCATCCATCCTGCTTACCTCCGTGTTCAATGGTGCATCTTTTACCCGCTGCGGATTATCTTTGGTCTCTTGGGCAATCGTAATCATCGCTTCGCAAAAAGCGTCCAGCGTCTCCCTGCTTTCCGTCTCCGTGGGTTCAATCATCAGGGCTTCGGGAACAATCATCGGGAAGTAAATCGTCGGCGGATGGTAGCCGAAATCGATCAGCCTTTTGGCTATATCCGAGGTGTGGACGCCGCCTTCAATAACCTGCCTTTTGCCGGAGAAAACGCATTCGTGCATGCAAATACGATCGTAGGGCAGATCGAAATATGGCTTCAATCTTTCCTTGATGTAGTTGGCGTTGAGCACAGCCATTTCGGTAGCGCTCTTCAGACCTTCCGCACCCAGCGAGCGGATGTAAGCGTAGGCTTTGACGATAACGTTGAAGTTGCCGTAAAAGGTCCGCACCCGGCCGATGGAATCCGGAAAACTTTCCGACCACCGGTAACTATCATCTGTTTTAACAATGCGCGGCACAGGCAGGAAATCGACCAGCGCGTTTACTACTCCCACCGGGCCACTGCCGGGGCCGCCTCCGCCGTGCGGCGTGGAAAATGTTTTATGCAGATTGAGCTGGATCACGTCGAACCCGATATCGCCGGGACGGGCAATGCCCAGAAAAGCATTGGCGTTGGCGCCGTCTCCATAAAGCAGACCGCCTTTTTCATGGATGATGCGGGAGACTTCTTCAATATTGCGTTCAAACAACCCCAGCGTATTGGGATTGGTCAGCATCAGAGCGGCGACGTCTTCATTCATTAAAGATTGCAGATGATCAATATCCACGCCGCCCTCCGAGTTGGAGCGCAAAGTTTCGATTTCAAACCCGCATAAGGCGCTGGAGGCCGGATTGGTGCCGTGAGCGGCATCAGGAATGAGAATGCGATGACGCTTCTCGCCTTTCTTCTCAAAATATTTCTTGATCATCATCATGCCGGTCAGCTCACCGTGCGCGCCCGCTGCCGGCTGCAGCGTAAAGGCGGCCATACCGAAAATACTGCACAGGTACTGCTGCATCTCATCCATTAACTGCAGACTTCCCTGCGCCGATGCATCATCAGCGTAAGGATGCAGGGCCGTAAAGCCGGGCAGAGCGGCGGCATTTTCATTCACTTTGGGATTGTATTTCATCGTGCAGGAGCCCAGCGGATAAAAGCCCAGATCGACGCCGAAATTACGCCGCGACAAATTGGTATAATGGCGAATCAAATCCACCTCGGCCACTTCCGGCAAATCAAGTTCCGTACGCAGATATTTTTCGCCGATAACGGCTTCTATCTTTACCGACGGCACATCTCTCCGGGGAATGTTTCCGGCGCTGCGTCCGGGGCGGCTTTTTTCAAAAATCAATTCCATGAATAACCTCTTATAATATTATGTCGCTGATTGCAGTTGATTCATCATGTCCCCCGCCGGCGGGAGTAGTGGGTGGATGTTTTTAATGCTTTCTGAATATTCATGAGTTACACATAACACCCGTTTGTCCACCTCCGTCACTTCGTGACACCTCCGCCTGCGGAGGACAGGACATGAAGGCGTTTTTTTGTTTATCCCCCTCACCTGACCTCTCCCGCCGGGGGAGAGGAACTAAAGAGGTAGAGTTACTTGAGGATGGCGACAATCTTATCTATATCTTCTTTAGAAACCATCTCCGTAGCACAAAAGAGCAGTGCATTTTTCAATTCGGGGTAGTTTTTCTGCAAATCATAGGCTCCGCCGATCCCCTCTTTCTTCAGTTTTTCATTGACTTCCCTGGAGTCTGGGCAGGTTACGGCGAATTCATTGTAAACCGGCACCGTAAAAACTTCCTGCCAACCGGGGAGCCTCAGAAGTTGCTTTTTAAGATATTGCGTTTTCTGAATATTGAGGACGGCCAGTTTTTGCAAATTCTTCCCCAGCGCGGCCAGGTAGACTCCCGCCGCCAGCGCGCAGAGCGCTTCGTTGGAGCAGATGTTGGATGTGGCCTTTTCACGGCGGATATGCTGTTCACGGGTCTGCAGGGTTAAAACGAAGCCGCGCTTCCCGTTTTTATCCAACGTGGCACCCACCAGACGGCCGGGGATGCGGCGCAGAAATTTTTCCCGGGCAGCGAAAACTCCCAGATAGGGGCCGCCGTAATTGAGTGGATTGCCGAAGCTCTGTCCCTCGCCGACAACAAAATCAGCACCCAGTTCGCCTGCCGGTTTGAGGATGCCCAGCGCCGTGCCGTCGGTAAAACCGGCAACAAGAAGTGCGCCGCAGCTGTGAGCCGCCTCGGCAATCGGAGCAACATCTTCAACACAGCCAAAAAAATTGGGGCTTTGCACCAGGACGGCCGCCACATTTTCATCCAATTCCGTCTTCAGCAAATCGAGATTGATTTGTCCGGATGGAGCATACGTTATTTCACGTACTTCATAACCATTGGACCAGCAGTAAGTATGCACAACGGCCCGATACTCCGGATGAACGGAGCGGGCGACGACAATTTTGGAGCGGTTCAGCGTCTTCGCTGAGAGGACGGCTGCTTCGGCCATGGCCGAGGCCCCGTCATACATGGAAGCGTTGGCGATTTCCGTACCGGTCAGACGCGCAATCATCGTCTGGTATTCGTAAATAGCCTGCAGGATGCCCTGGCTGATTTCCGCCTGATAAGGGGTGTAAGCGGTGTAAAATTCCGCGCGGCCGATTATGTGCCCGACCACTGCGGGAATGTAATGATGATAAGCGCCGGCGCCGGTCAGCGTCAGTTCCGGAATTGTGTTTTTCCGGCTCAGACTGTTCATGCAGGCGATGGTTTCCTGCTCGGAAAGAGGCGCGGGAATATCCGGCAACTGCTGCAGTCTGTACCGGGCGGGGATATCGGCAAACAGCTCCTCGATATCGGTAACGCCGACAACCGCTTTCATCTGGGCTACGTCTTCACCGGTATGAGGCGTATAGTTCATCAGTGTTTTTCCTCGGCAACAAGTTTTTCATAGGCTGCGGCATCAAGCAGGGCATCGTATTCGGCTTTGTCCGCAAGACGCATCCGGACGATCCAACCATCGCCGAAAGCATCCTGGTTAAGCAGCCCCGGTTCGTCTTCCAGTCTGTTGTTGATGTCGATGACTTCGCCACTGACCGGGGCATAGACATCGGACACCGATTTGACCGATTCCACAACAGCCACGGGTTCACCCTTGGCGACTTTTTTCCCTGCAGCGGGCAGTTCGACAAAAACTATATCAGTAAGCATCTCCTGCGCGTAATCGCTGATGCCGATCAGGACTGTACCATCGCCGTTATCCTTAGCCCACTCGTGGTCATGGGTATAGCGTCTGTCAGTCGGGTTTTGTTTGGACATCTTTGTTCTCCTTGATTTATTTTTCCCGTTGATAAAAAGAACCCGGCAGCCGCCGGGTTGACTGTATCAGATTTCATCATTTACAGGTTATTGTTTGAGAAGCTCATTTCTTTTCCCGTTGGTAAAAGGGAATTTTCACAACTTTTGCGGGGCTGAACGATTCGCGGACAGCAACGGATATTTCGGTGCCCGGTGCGCTGTAGTCAGCATCCACAAAAGCCAGGCCGACTGCCTTGTTCAAAGTCGGCGCATAGGTTCCCGAAGTAACGACGCCGATTTCTTTGTTTCCCTGGAAAACTCTATAACCGTGGCGCGCGATACCCCGCCCGGTCATTTCCAGGCCAACCAGTTTTTTTCTGACACTGGATGGTCCCAACGCCCGGAGCGCAGCAGCGCCGGCAAAATCCTTGTCCAAATCAACAAGCCAGCCATAGGGAACTTCATAGGGGGTCACACTTTCCGTAATATCCTGGCCATTGAGCATCATGCCTGCTTCGAGCCGCAGCGTGTCACGGGCGCCGAGCCCCGCGGGTTTTAAGCCAAATTTTTGACCCTCTTCCATAATCGCATCCCAGAGATCGCCGATCGCCCTGGCTGAAGCGTAAATTTCAAAGCCGTCTTCACCGGTATAACCGCTGCGGGAGATAATCGACGAATGATTCGCCGCCTTTATTTCCACAAAATGATAGTAAAGAACTTTATCCAGATCATAGTTAGTCAATGCGGAAAGAATCGTCTGCGCGGACGGCCCCTGCAAATCCAACTTGCCCACTTTCTCCGTAACATTTTCTACCGTGCTTTCAAATCCTTTATCTTCCCGCAAAGCGCATATCCGCCGCCAGTCCCTCTCGCAGGTTGTGGCATTGGTCACCAGCACATAAAAATCCGCCGTCACCCTGTAAACTGTTAAATCATCAATTATTCCACCATCATCGGTGAGCAGTGCGGATAGTTTAATCTGCCCGTTTTTCTGGCTTGCTAAATTTCTGGTCAGGGCATACTGCAGCAGATCGAACGCTTGCGGCCCTTTCACCACTATTTCACCCATGTGGCAGATATCAAAAAGGGCGGCGGCATTGCGGGTTGTTCTGTGCTCGTCGATAACATTCGTGTACTGGACAGGCATGGCCCAGCCGCCAAAGTCGATTATTTTGGCATTCAGAGCAACGTGTTTTTCATATAAAGGCGTTTTTTTCATTTTATTTCACCAGATGTTTAAAAAAGCAAGAAAAGGACAAGACGAATACTTTTTCCCGGCAACAACCGACGATCCGTTGACATTCTGCGTCAATGCAGCATAGACGGTGTGAAATTACTACAAGTAGGAATAGTTTTCAAGATTTAATAGGGAAAAGCTTCAGGCAAGACAAAAAAGGACAGGCAAAGCCTGTCCTTTTTGAAATTTAAATAAGTTCACTATAACTTATTTTGCCGCCGGTGCTGCTTCTTCAGCTTTCTTTTCAACTTTCTTTTCGGCTTTCTTTGCTTTCTTTACTTTTTTGGCAGCTTTCTTTGCCGGAGCCTTTTCCTCAGCTTTTTCGACCTTTGCGGCCTCTTCCTTTACGGGGGCAGCGGCCTTTTCAGCAGCCATAACGGTGGTGCCCATTGCAAATACCAATGCTACAACCAACAATACCAAACGCTTCATCTTAAATCCTCCTT
>DAOQVG010000044.1:0-9740 GCA_035341435.1 Smithellaceae bacterium | reverse complement strand
GAGAGGCTATTCTAACACAGAAAGCTCCAAAAGATTAAGAGGAGTAAAAATGATTTTTAATTGAGAAAAGCCGGTGAGCGTGTTAATTATCAAAAATACCAAGAACACCAGGAATTGTAAGCGGAGGATACCTGCGGCAAACCGTTGGGCTGAAAGGAGACTCGCGATGGCGGATGCCGGGATTAATCAAGAGATGGCGCTGCTGGGAAAGCTTATGGCGGTTATGGCGGCGGACGCCGGCAAGCCGCCGTCCCGGGCGATTGTTCGACGGCGCATCATCCAACTTCTTCAAAAAGCGAAGGCCGAAGGAGAATACTCAGCAATAGTCTCGGCGGTCGTAATGTTCGCGGGGATCGGAAACCTTCTCCCCGAGCGCTACGCAAAATTCCAAGCCCCTGTCGTCGAGGGAACAATCTTTGTCATTGCGTCGCTTCCTGTGACGCGGCTGGCCAACAAAATCGTCGATCAACTATTTCTCGATCCTGATACTCCACCGGGAAAACGGCTCTTTACCCTCGTTGATGAAATGCCCTCTTTCCAGAAACTCGGTCAGGTCATCTGTCGCGATCCGGAGATTGATCCGGAATTCAAAAAAGTTCTTATCGATCTCGAAGACAATATCGTTACGCTGACCTTTCGCGCCTTGCAGGGTTTGCTCGCCAAGGAAATTGCCGCCATTCCGCTTCCCTGCGCGGTCATTCCCGAAAAGCGCATCCTTGCCGAGGCGAGCGTGTGTGCGGTCATTCCCGCAAAAGTCGAGCTTGCCAACGGAGCTCATTACAGCGCCGTTTGCAAACTGGTGAAACCGGCGGTCAGGAAAAATCTGCCGGGAGAGCTGGTTCTATTGGAGCGTCTTGCCGATTTTCTGGATTCGCGCCGGAAAGACTGGGAGCTCGGTGTTTTCAATTTCCGGGGAACGCTTGATCGGGTGAAGCATCTGCTGGAAAACGAGGTCAACCTCGCTATGGAACAGAAAAACATGGAGAGGGTAAGATCATACTACGCCGGAAATCGATCGGTCATTATACCATACGGGCTTCCGGTTTCCACTCCGACCATGACAGTCATGACAAGGATTGAGGGAAGAAAAATCACGGACGTGGCGGGGTTGACGGGCCGACAAAAGCGGTCTCTGGCGGAGAAATTGACGCGGCTGTGCATTCTGAAACCGATTCAGGATTTAAGCGAAGAAACAATCTTTCACGGCGACCCGCACGCCGGCAATATCGCCTACACCTTCGACGGCAACCACCCGGTAATCATCTTCTACGACTGGGGGACGATGGGGAAACTCACACTCATCGAGCGATTCGGGCTTGTCGGCGTTTCACTCGGTTTGCTCATGGGCAACAGACAGGTTGTCTTCTGGGCGTCGGATGTCGTGGCCAAAGGTCAGCTTTCAGCGGACGGGAAGCAGCAGCAAATGACGATGAAACTGATTGATGAAGCGATAGCCGGAATGTCCGGAAGGGCGGGAGGAGTCCTGGCGACGCTGGAAACGCTGTTTGAGCGCTTCACCTATAACGGAGTCGTTTTTTCCGCCGATCTTATGCTGTATCAAAAGGCGATGCTCACGCTCAAAGGGGTGATCGCCGACGTCTGCCCCGGTTTTGACCGGAGCGACTATCTCATCCGTGCGGCGATGATCACCTTCCTCAACGACATTGTGCAGCTCAAAATGTTTAAAACCATCATAAAGGATGCGGGCGGCGTCTATCGCATCAGCCTGGCGCTTTTTTTCCAGCTCCAGAAGTCGTTCTTTCGCTTCCTGCACTGAAGAATGCACCGGCGGGGAGATTGTATCGCTGTTTTGGAGACGAAATTAATGGCTTTGACGGCGGCAGAGCACCTGGAAAGTTCTGGAGCCGTCACGATAAATGGTGACTCCTTTGCAGTCCAGCTTGTAGGCCAGCCAAAAGACTTGGGCAACGTCGTCAAGTGTTGCATTGTGGGGAAAGTTGACCGTTTTGCTGACCGCATTGTCCGTATATTTCTGAAAAGCGGCCTGCATCCTGATATGCGCCTCCGGCGAAATATCATGCGCAGTAATGAATATCTTACGGATATCCGCAGGGATTTCTTCCATGTCGCGGATCGTTGCGTGCTTCGCGATGCGTTGCATCAGTTCGGGAGAATAAAAACCTCTTTCCCTGGCCGTCTTTTCAAAGAGGGGGTGGACTTCAAGAAGAGTATCGTTGTCCATGACCTGACGCACATAGGATACGGCAAAAACCGGTTCAATCCCCGAGGATGCATTGGCTATAATGGAAATTGTACCCGTCGGTGCAATGGTGGTCACGGTAGCATTCCGGATCGGCGGTTCCCTTTTTTGATCGTATACGGAATTTTTGAAGTTCGCAAAAGCCCCCCGTTCGCTGGCCAGTTTCCGGGATGCCCTGTGCCCCTGATCATTAATGAATTTCATAACATTCCCGGCCAGTTGCCGGGCCTCTTCGGAATCATAAGAGATGCCCAGCATGATCAGCATGTCGGCCCAACCCATTACTCCCAGTCCGATTTTCCGATTGCCCAGCGTGATGGCCGCGATCTCGGGAAGGGGATATTTATTGATCTCAACAACGTTATCCAGAAAATGGACAGACAGGCAAATCACATCCTGCAGCCTCGACCAGTCAACAACTCCATCTTTCACCATTTTCCCCAGATTGATTGAACCCAGGTTGCAAGACTCATAAGGCAGCAGGGGTTGCTCTCCGCAGGGATTGGTAGATTCGATCATGCCTAAATGCGGCGTGGGGTTGTCCCGGTTCAGACGATCCAGAAAAACAATGCCCGGTTCGCCGTTTTGCCAAGCCTGGCGGACGATCCGGTCGAACACCCGGCGTGCATCGAGAGTTCCGACGGATTGACCGTTGCGCGGATTGATGAGATCGTATTTCTCATCTTTTTCCACCGCAGCCATGAAGGATTCTGTCAAGCCAACGGATATATTGAAATTGTGCAGCGTATCATTTTCCGCCTTGCACATGATGAAATCCATGATGTCGGGATGGTCCACCCGGAGGATGCCCATGTTGGCCCCGCGACGGGTTCCGCCTTGCTTGATAGTTTCTGTGGCCGCGTCAAATACACGCATAAAGGAAATCGGGCCGCTGGAAATGCCGGTGGTGGTCATGACCAGATCATTGGCTGGACGCAGCCGCGAGAAAGAAAACCCGGTGCCGCCGCCGGACTTATGAATCAGAGCCGTGTATTTGAGGGCATCGAAAATTTCCTCCATGGAGTCTCCCACCGGCAAAACGAAACAAGCCGATAATTGACCCAGGTCACGTCCGGCGTTCATCAGCGTTGGAGAATTGGGGAGAAACTCCAGCGCCGCCATCATCTTGTAAAATTGATCCGCAAGTTTTGCTATGTCGGCTTTCGCTGAGAATATCTTCTCCGCCGCGGCGATACTGTCCGCGACACGTCGGAACATCTGGGCCGGAGTTTCCAGAATTTTTCCTTCCCTGTCCCTTTTCAAATAACGTCTTTCCAGGACGGTAAGCGCATTCCTGCTCAAGGCAGGCAGGCAATGATCAGCAGCCGGTGTTTCCATGTATTGATCTCACTCTTCGTAGATTCCCGAACAGACAATGTACTTCTTGTCGCCGAACTGGAAGAGTTTCGCATAGGAATTTTTGACGTACATTGCCTGGTATTTCACCTCTTCACCAACGGAAACCGGTTTCTGCCAAACGTACTTTGTCCAGCCGCTGCCCTCGGTCAGAGCTTTCTTAACGATTTCATGATGAAACATTTTTCCCCGGCCGTCGAACTTCCACTTCATCGGTTGCCCGATCAGATCGGGACGATAAGGGTGAGCCACAATTACGACATCCTTGTTATAGACAAAGACATAAAGCGCCTTTTCCCGGTCGATGAATTCTCCCTTGGGATCACTGATTACCGCTAATGCCGCATCGCCTTTCTCTTCAATCAGTCTGCCCGCCTTTTCGACCATGTTCATCGCATCCTGCTTCATGGCCTCGTTCGCACCAGCCCATCCATAAAAACCGGCGATCAGTACAAATACTGCTATTGCGCTTAAATATCTTCTTTTCATTAACATCTCCTTTTATGACTTACACGATGGATTTACATTAAATTGAATCCTGCTCTTAGTCAAGGGAGCAGCGGGAATAATTTGGAAAACTTTCCTTTGCGGGCAGAATCTGCAAAACAAAAATAGACCCGTCTCAATTCCACACGGGGAGGTGACTGAAGCAGGGGGTTGATGGGAAAATGAATTTTATAGCGATTACATGGATAAGCTATTGATTTTGTTTTGGTAGTCCCACGGGGGTTTGAACCCCGGTTTCCGGCGTGAGAGGCCAGCGTCCTAACCACTAGACGATGGGACCGTGCAATGATGAACGGGGAAGCGGAATTGTAACCTGTGGGCAGCACTCAGAGCGCTGATTCCTGCCGTTTTGCAATCCCCGGATAGCATTAAAATGAGAGCAGTGTATCTATTCAATCCGCATGGAAAAGTCAAGATTAATTATACATCTTCGGCGCAAGCCGGGTTCAGGCATTCCCGATTTATTATTTATTGCGGGCTGCGATATATTTTACGGCGTCTTCTATTCTCTGCCCGACGCGATTTTTACCCAGTGTAACCATTACTTCGTCAATGCCGGGGCTCACTGTTTTTCCGGTGAGGGCAACCCGCAGGGGCTGGGCGATGACTTTAAATTTGATATTGTGTTCCTGAGTAAAAGCCAGCAGAAACTCCTCCACGCCCTTTTTGCTGTAATTTTGCACCGCGGGAATCGCCGCAGCTATCGCCTGAAAATAGGCCGCCACGTCGGGCACCAAAAATTTCTGCGCCGCCTGCTCATCGTACTGCACCTGGTCGGCAAAATAAAAATCCGCCATGTTGGCCATTTCCACCAGTGTTTTGGCACGCGGCTGCAAATCGGTGATCACTTTTTGAGTAAAGGCAGCGTCGTCCGTGCGGATATGCGTCGGCCAAAGGGGCTTCATTTCCTCGCTTAACCGTTCCGGTGTTGCATCCTTTATATAGTGCGCGTTCAGCCAGAGTAGTTTTTCGGGGTTGAAAACGGCGGGTGATTTGCCGACGGCGTCCAATGTAAACAAATCAATGAGCTCCTGCTGCGAAAAAATTTCCTGATCGCCGTGCGCCCAGCTCAAACGCACCAGGTAATTGACGAGCGCCTCCGGCAGATATCCCATTTCTTTGTAGGCCATAACCGAGGTGGCGCCGTGGCGTTTGCTCAGACGCGTCTTGTCGGAGCCAAGAATCATGGGAACGTGGGCGAATTTGGGAACGGCGAAGCCCAGCGCCTCATAAAGCAAAATCTGGCGCGGAGTGTTGTTGACGTGATCGTCGCCGCGAATTACGTGCGTGATATTCATCAGGGCGTCGTCGATAACCACGGCAAAATTGTAGGTGGGATAGCCGTCGCTGCGTTCGATGATCAAATCGTCCAGTTCATCATTATTAAAGGTGATATTGCCTTTGATGAGGTCTTCCACAACAGTCATGCCGGTTTGCGCGCCGCGAAAACGCACAACGCTGCCCGGTGTTTTTTGCAAATTCTTGTCGCGGCAGGTGCCGTCGTATTTCGGTTTCTTGCCGGTGGCCAGGGCCTCTTTTCTCTTGGCTTCCAGCTCTTCCGGCGTGCAGGTGCAGTAGTAGGCTTTGCCTTCCTGCAGTAGTTTTTGCACCATTTCCCGGTGCAGATCAACACGCTGCGCCTGGAAGTGCGGCCCTTCATCCCAGGTTAGGCCCAGCCAGCTCATGGCGTCGAGAATTGCTTGCGTCGATTCATCGGTAGAGCGCATCTGGTCGGTATCTTCAATGCGCAGCACAAACTGGCCGCCATTGTGGCGGGCGAAAAGCCAGTTAAAAAGGGCGGTTCTTGCGCCGCCGATGTGCAGAAAGCCGGTGGGGGAAGGTGCGAAGCGTGTGCGTATTTTTTCGGTCATTTTTTTACCTTGTTTTTTGCCCGTTTTATAGGATTGACGGCGGTCTTTTGTCAAGCCGCATTTCCCCGATCCGTAAATTATATTTAAATTCTTTCCGCGGCCAAAATATGCTTGACAAGGGAGAAAATTTATAATTAACTTTTGCGCTTAACGCAGCAGGCGTAATTTATTGAGGCAGTTGAGTTTACATGTCTAATTCTTTGAAAATTAATGTGGTTACAATTCCTGAAGAGGGCCGGAGCTTGACTTTTTCCGGTGACGCTAAATGGTTTCGGGAAAGCTTTCCGGAAAGCGGTGATGTTGATTTCAGCTTGCGGAAAGTAGATGTAACCTTTCAAATAACCAAGACTTCCAGCACAGTTTTTATTAGAGGCAGTCTTGCTGCGATTATCGGCATAGCCTGCAGCCGTTGCCTGGAAGACGCCGACCTTACTGTTGGCGGTGATTTTGCCTACACGCTGGTGCCGTTAACACCGGAAACTCGAGAAGAATTGGAACTTCGTGCCGAGGATTTGGAAGTAAGTTCTTATCAGGGCGATTTTATTGATCTTGCCCCGATTATTTATGAACAGATTATTTTGCAAATTCCGATTAAACCGCTGTGTTCCAGAGATTGTAAAGGATTGTGCCCGCATTGCGGCGCTAATCTGAACGTGGCTTCCTGTAATTGTGCGACGGATATTGTCGATGACAGGCTGGCCGTACTGAAGAATTTTAAAATAAAACATTAATAAAGAGGATAAGTTATGCCAAATCCAGTAAAACGACATTCCAGAACGCGACGGAACAAGAGAAGATCGCATGATTTTTTACAAGAACCGGCAACTTCTATTTGTCCACAATGCAAGTCGGTAAAAATGCCCCATCGTGTTTGCCCCAAATGCGGCACCTATAAAGGCCGGGAAATTACACCCATTGAAGAACTCTCCTAACGGGAAGTTTCCCCTTTGATATCGTGACTTTTGTCGGTTCAATTTATCGATGTTGTCAACCTGCCGGGGCGGTGTGATGAAGAGCTGCCGGGCAGGTTTTTCAACTTTTCCCCTGCCGCGTCGGTATCGAAATTGAGTTCAGCTCAAGCCGTTAATGCTGACAATGAGGTTCAGGAAGGTTGGGGCGGTTCGAGGCAGCACTTGTCTTGTCCGGTTACGGCATAGAGTAAGCGGCTGTTATTTTTCGAATTGATTTTCAGGCGTTTGTTGATAGCGGCCATAACGCCGGTTTAGCACCGGCGGGACGCGATAAATACCGACTTTGTTGCGCAGGGCAGCAGGAAGATCTCGACTTAACTGTTTAATCGGAAATTGTTGTTTTAAAGGTAGAAACGGCAATTTCAAGTGTCTATGAAATAAAACCGCAATAACCCCCGCCAGTTACGGCCGAGCATGGCCTTCATGAATATTGAGGCTCTTTATGCTGTCGGCGCCATTGATCGTAATGCTATGAAAAATTCAGCCGGATAGAAAAAAGTAAGGAATTATTTTTGCAAAAAAGGTAAAAGAACACCACGTAATTCGATTTCCAATTGTAATAACCGAATTGAGGAGGGTTTTGCATGACGTTAGAAGAAAAAGTCATTAAACTAGTTATGGAGCAACTGGATGTAACTCGCGACGAGTGTGTCCTGGAAGCTTCTTTTATCGATGATCTGGGAGCAGATTCACTGGATCTGGTGGAGTTGATCATGGAAATGGAAGAAGAATTCGATTTGGAAATAGAGGATGAAGAACTGGAAAAGATTCGCACCATCAAAGATGTTGTTGATTTTCTGAAATTCAAAGGCGTTAAATAATTGGTCAGACAGGACCGGCAAAACAGCCGGCAATTATAATTATTTAAGTTCTTTACGGGTTTATCAAGGTTTAAGTAAATGAAAAGGCGTGTCGTAGTAACCGGCCTCGGGGCAATAACCCCTTTAGGTAATTCAGCTCAGGAATCCTGGGATAGTGCAATTGCGGGCAAATCCGGCGTAGGTCCGATCACAAAATTCGACAGCACATCCTTTAATACAAAGATTGCTGCGGAAATAAAAAATTTTGATCCGTTGCAGTTCATGGACAAAAAAGAAGTCCGCCGCTACGATGATTTTATCCTTTATGCCCTGGCGGCGTCCGAAATGGCCATGGCCGACGCCGCCCTGACGATCAGCCCTGAAATCGCCGAGCGAACGGGTGTTATAATCGGTTCGGCTATCGGCGGGCTGGCGACACTGGAGCGGGAAAAAGAAGTCGTCCTGAAATCCGGCCCCCGAAAAATTTCCCCTTTTGCCATTCCCGCCATTCTGCCCAATCTGGCATCCGGACTGGTTTCTATCCGTTTTGGCGCGAAAGGCCCCATTAACTGCGCCGTCACCGCTTGCGCCGCCGGTACTTCCGCTATCGGGGATGCATATAAAACGATCGCCTATGGTGATGCCGACATCATGATTACGGGAGGAGCGGAAGCGGCGGTCACAACCCTGGGCATCGGCGGTTTTAATTCCATGCGGGCGTTGTCTCAACGGAATGATGAACCGCAAAAAGCCAGCAGGCCGTTTGACAAGGACCGGGACGGCTTTGTGGTCGGCGAAGGAAGCGGGATCATTATTCTGGAGGAATTATCGGTCGCCCTCGCCAGAGGGGCTCGTATTTATGCGGAACTTGCCGGTTATGGCTGCACCTCGGATGCATTTCATCTGGCAGCGCCCCCGCCCGGACACGAAGGAGCCGCCCGCAGTATGCTTGCTGCGATGAGGGATGCCGGTGTGAACGCAACGGACATTGATTACATCAACGCGCACGGAACATCGACGCCGCTCAACGATCTCTATGAAACACAGGCTGTGAAAGCTCTTTTCCAGGAGCATGCCTACAAACTGCTGATCAGTTCCACGAAATCCATGACCGGCCATATGCTGGGAGCAACAGGCGGCGTGGAGGCCCTGTTTGCCGTTAAATCCCTGGCTGAGGGCGTTATCCCGCCCACAATCAATCTGGATAATCCCGATCCCGAATGCGACCTTGACTATGTCGCCCATACGGCCCGCAGACAGGAAATTAACACGGCCATGTCCAGCACCTTCGGTTTCGGCGGTGTCAATTCAGTATTAATATTTAAAAAATTTCACGATAAGTGACTGTAGGAGGAATTTATTTTCATGTCTTTTTTAGCAAAAGTTGATCCGGAAGTAAGTCGCGCCATCGAACTGGAAACTCTCCGGCAGGCAGGAAAAATTGAACTGATCGCTTCGGAGAATTTTGTCAGCGAAGCCGTCCTGGAGGCACAAGGAAGCATAATGACCAACAAATATGCCGAAGGCTATCCCGGAAAGCGCTATTACGGCGGTTGTGAATATGTCGATATCGTGGAAACTCTCGCCATCGAGCGCTGCAAACAGCTTTTCGGTGCGGACAATGTTAACGTGCAGCCGCACTCCGGAACCCAGGCGAACATGGCGGTCTATTTTGCCGCCCTGCAGCCGGGCGATACTATCCTGGGCATGAATTTATCACACGGCGGCCATTTATCACACGGCAGCCCGGCCAACTTTTCCGGTAAATATTATAAAGTCATTCCTTATGGCGTGGACAAAGATACGGAAACCATCGATTTTGCGGAAATGGAAAAACTGGCCGGAGAGCATAAGCCGAAGATGATCGTTGTCGGCGCCAGCGCCTATCCCCGGACCCTCGATTTCGCGCGCTTCCGCGCGATCGCTGATGAAGTCGGCGCCGTCATCATGGCCGACATCGCCCATATCGCCGGTCTCGTGGCCGTAGGATTGCATCCTTCCCCGGTGCCGATGT
>DAOQVG010000043.1:0-9741 GCA_035341435.1 Smithellaceae bacterium | reverse complement strand
TGCACAAAAGAACTTCTACAATTTTTCCGTCTTCGGCAAAAGAACTCGAAGAACACAGCTTGTTTTTTCTTCCTTAATTATATCTATATATGATACTATAATATCAGATATGTCTAAAAATAGAAGATTGATAATATTATAATGTTACTTATAACGGCACCCAAAGCGCAAAAAATACTCGCGGAGCATATTCGCTCAAGACGCTTGGGCATGAACCTCACTCAAGCGGGATTAGCCGAACGCTCCGGTGTGGCTTTGCCGACGCTGCGCAAGTTTGAGCAGCAAGGGACACTTTCTTTGGAGTCCTTTCTCAAACTCCTCATGGTGGTCGGAGGACTTGATGAGATGGTAAAGGCCGTCCAACCGGCCCCCATGCAGTTTTCATCAATCGATGAGGTTCTGGCCGCCGATAATTCTACTACTCGTCGCAAAAGAGGGCGCAGCAAATGAAGACTTATACCCCAACAACAGAAATCAAAATCGGTCTGGATTTTGGCGCGGGTGTCATTCCTGTGGGCCGTCTGGCGTCCCGCGACCACAAAACCTATTTCGAGTATGATGCGTCCTTTCTAAAAAGCGGCCTTGAAATATCCCCGCTCCGGTTGCCCCTGAAACCAGGTCTATATTCCTTCGATTACTCGCTCTTTGAAGGACTACCAGGCGTCTTTAACGATAGCTTGCCCGATGGATGGGGGAGGCTGCTCTTTGATAGGGCCATCAGGTCTTTGGGTGTCCTGCCGTCAAGTATCTCGGCACTTGATCGTTTGGCCCATGTCGGCACCCACGGGATGGGGGCTCTCATTTATGAACCTGATCATAGTCAGGTTGAGGCAGATGGTCTCCTGAACCTCGATAAACTGGCAGAACAGGCTCAAGACGTTATGGATGGACGTTCCGAAGATGTCATCCAGATGCTGTTGGATCTGAACGGGTCATCAGCAGGTGCGCGCCCCAAAGCGCTTATTGGGGTGGATAAGCTCAGACAAAACATATCCCATGGTGCGAGCAATCTAGGTGAAGGATATGAGCCATGGCTCGTCAAATTTGCCAATACACATGATGGGTCAGATGCCGGCGCCATCGAATACGTCTATGCCCAAATGGCCAAAGAAGCCGGTATACACGTGCCAGATGTCCACCTGTTCCCTGCGCGCCATGGGGCAGGCTATTTTGCCATCAAGCGTTTTGACAGGGATGGCCCAAAGCGTTTTCACATGCACACCGCGTGCGGATTGCTGCACTCTGATTTTCGTATCCCGTCACTGGATTATGAAGATTTGTTGGCGCTCACCGGTGTATTGACGCGTGATGTGCGGGAAGTTGAAAAGATGTTCCGCTTGGCTGTCTTTAATGTGATGGCGCATAATCGTGACGATCATGCGAAGAATTTTAGCTACCTTATGAATGAAGAGGGGCAGTGGAAATTGTCCCCAGCCTATGATCTTACATTCTCATCTGGCCCTCGTATGGAGCAAAGTACAACCGTTATGGGCGAAGGCAAAAACCCCAGTGTCGCGCATCTGAAAAAATTAGGGGAGGGGGCTGGTTTATCAGAAGCCCAGATTGCCGCTATTATCGAGCAAACAACAGCCGCGCTCGCGGGTTGGTCAGGTAAGGCAAAAGAATACGGTGTTAGTAGAGTAAATATTGATTTAATCGGTAAAAAGCTCTCTGATCACTATTAGAGCGTTTAAAGTTCTAAATAATATTCTTTCGTAACTTTTTCTCTAAAAAACTTCCCAAAAATCACGCATTCACTTATCATCACTATATGCTTAGCGGATACGACATTATTGGAGATATTCACGGTCAGGCGGATAAACTGAAATCGCTTTTGTCCAGAATGGGATATCGCAAGAATTCTGATGGTGTATATGCCCATTCAGACAGATTGGCTGTGTTTGCAGCCGATTTTATTGATATGAACGCGGGGCAGGCAGAAGTCCTGCAAATCGTAAGAGGGATGGTTGATGCTGGAACCGCTAAAGCTGCAATGGGGAACCATGAATTTAATGCCATCTGCTTCGCCACACCTAGCCGGAATGGTGGCTATATAAGGCCACATCATGAAAAAAACATTCATCAGCACCGCGCCTTTCTCGATGAATTTCCTCATGGCTCCGAAAGTTACGCGGATCAAATTGAATGGTTCAAAACACTTCCAGTTTATCTCGACCTAAAGGGCATTTTTGTTGTCCATGCTTGCCCGTGCGCCGAGAGTCTTGACGTTGTGCGGCCTTATCTTAATCCTGATAATACCCTCACCAAGGAAGCCCTTGCCGCCTATGATGAGGAAGGCTCTCCTTTTTATAAGGCCATCGAGGTTCTTCTAAAAGGCCCAGAACATCAATTACCCGAGCAGGTTGCCTTTTACGATAAAAGCGGAATTCAGCGCAAACGTGCCCGCATCAGTTGGTGGACTGACCCGGATGTACCAACATCACAACGTCTTGAATATCCGAAGGGATATTTGAATGATGAGCAAATTCGGTATCTTGATAAGAGCAGGATTGCGAGGGAGTTCAATGCTCCTGCAAAGCCGGTTTTTATTGGCCATTATTGGATGACAGGAGAGCCTAAGCCACTCTCGGACAAAATATGCTGTGTGGATTACAGTGCTGGCAAAAATGGGGAGCTGGCGGCTTATCGTTGGAGTGGTGAATCTGTGCTAACAGAGAGAAACTTTATACGTTAATTTGTAATCTAACATACTGTTTTCAAATATAATTTGACGTTTATTTACTAAATCTGAACCATTGCTATATTATGATGCAAGGGTGGTTGAGGTGAAATTTAATTTATTTGGGCTCTTTGGTGGAAAAGATATGAGTGGTTCTAACGATGAAGTGAAACCCGTAGGGCGGGTGTGGGTCAATGCGGATAAGTGGACGGCCATTCAAGATGAGACTTCAGAGGAAGTTCGTCAGAGTCAGGCGCGAGCCCGCTTAGGAGTTGCCTTCTATGAAGCGAATCCAGATATGTCAAAACATGATCGTTTGGACGCAACCTATGCCATTGTAGAGGCAGGATGCGACACGGATGAAGCTATTCAAATGATAAAAAAAGGGGCCTCGGCCAATGAAATTGTGCAGGCCTTAAAAAAAAACGAGATAGGTAATGATGGGGTAGGGAGATCACCATCTCCTTGATGTGGTGTTTTGGGGGTAGATTTAAGTGACAAGTGGAATGTTGTCATTGACCGACATACTGTTGGGTCAACGATGCAGTCTCATGGAGTAACAACGGCTGATGGTAAAAAGGATGTAACTCCGGCTCGTCAAGTCCTTCATGAAGCTATTGTCCAAATTGTTAGTGAACGTAATGTAAATCAATTTCCCCAAGGGAAGGACTATGAAAGCAAGCTTGAAAGGCTTGTTGGAAGTCTCCAAGATAATCCGCAATTTAAAGAACTAGAATCCCGATCGTCCCCCGATCCTCAAAAAATATCTGAAATTCTTGATGGCATGGGGGTCAAGAAGCTCCCCCTTCATGCAAAATCAGAACAAGTGATGATGGTAACGGGAGGGCCTGGGACAGGAAAGTCAGACATTCTCAAGGGAATTAGGGGCGAGAGACCCGAGATATATAATAACGCTGCCCAAATAAACCCTGATCATTACCGAAATTTGCTGGCAGATTTTGATAAATTGGGTGCGATACATAGTACATTCACACAAGATGAATCCTCTCTTTTAACCGATAAAATTATGAAACGAATTGGTGATAAAATGGATGCTGGAAAACCAGCACCACATGTGGTGGTTGATATAGCCTCTCCCACAAAAGAAAGAATGGAGTTTGCCAAAAAATTTGACCAGATGACAGCAGTTGCTGGAACGGCCCCAATTGACGTTACTGTTCAGCGTGCTTATGAGAGAGGCGTACAGAATGGTGAGGCAGTAGGCCGCGTTACACCAACGCGCGTGGTTTTGGCAGGGGCAGCGTATACTTCGCGCGAGATGCCCAATGTTTTCGAACATCCTAATCTCGATTTTAGAATGGTAAATGCCGATGTTCCAAGAGGGCAGCCAGCGAGCCTTGTTGCCAATTGGGATAACAAAACACGAAGCTTGAATGTTGTTGACCACAACCGGTTTATCGATTTTGCAGAGCGTCAGAATATTAATACCTATGCCAAAAGCTCTAAAGAATTATTTGTTGATCCTAAAACAGGAGAGGCTCTTAAAAGAAGCCCTACGACTATCATTCCAGCACTGCAACCTTATCTCAATAACGGCATTACTATCAATTTTATGACCCCTGATGAGAAAGTTGCATTGTCTCTTTCGAAAGATTCAGTGCAAACACATCATCCGATTGTATCAAACCGGACAAAGGACGAGCGATATTTTGATGGAATTGCTCATGCCGCAGCAAAAGAGAATGGGGTTCAAGTTACTGGAACCCGTGTGACCACAATACAGGCAGAGCGTATACAACATCGTGCAGGATCTGGTGTCGGGGTTGGTAAAGGCGCTCCGCTTCCAGTTATTTTGAAAATTTTCCCCTGGGGCTCGCGCCCCATTCCTCGCGATCGCTTGCGCTCCAAAATTTTGCAAAAAACTGCCCTTAAGACCTTGCTACCCCAGACCCTCGGCGGGAGCCAAGGGTTGCATGCGCAACCCATACAACAAGGAAAGGGAAGTAAAAATGAACACCGAGCAAAATACCGAGCAAAATAATGACATACAGCAACTTGCAGCCGCATTGAGGAAGAAGAGGGAAGGGAAATGTTTTGAAGTCCGTTTTCAGGAAATCAGAACACATCGCGTTTTTGTCGAAGCAAATAATGCAAGCGAGGCCGATTTTATGGCCATCCGTGAATTTCAGGGAAACCAAGCAGATACATCCCTTATTCGTACAGAATTTGATTTCTTCACCATCTGCCCAATCGAACAAGCACAGCACTAAGAGGAAAATAGAATGATGGCCGCACAAGAACTCAAATCCGCCCTTCGTCAATTTACAGGCACAGAGGAATGGTATTTTCACCCGCTATTTCGAAGATACCGCTACACCGAAGGCGTTAAATTTCTGGCAGGGGAGGCAGGAGCCTATTGGCTCTTGGAGAAAATCCTTAGCAACCAGATTTTACCAGAAATCAAAGGCGAAGGATTCCAGCTTTGGAAACTGGTTGTCGATGACAACAAGAAAGCTGTCCTGACCTGTGATGATGGGAATTATAATATCGTCTATACGGAAACAATCGATTACACAGATTTTCCCTTGGATGAAATTCGCTTCTATTTTACCGACAGCGTTTTGCTGCTCCCTTCAGAATATTAGGGGGCAGTCATGTATCAAAAACACGATTTCAGCCGTTACAAGTCGGACATCAATTTAAGCCATTATGCGGCCTCTCTGGGGTATGAACTCGACCCCAGAAAAACGACCAAAAGCTCTTTGGTGATGAAACACCAGAACGGCGATAAAGTTATTATCTCGAAGCGGGGGAGCAACTATGTTTATTTTTCCGTGTCGGATGATAAGGACAACGGAACAATCGTGGACTTTATCAGGAAGCGCACCGATAAGACTTTCCCCGAAATAGGGCAAGAACTCCAAAAATGGGTCAGGGGAGGGGGCAGTATAAGCCAAAACATCCCCTTTGCGTCCGACATTCAGGAACAAGAGTATAATCCAGAACGCATTCAAGCCCTGTTTGCGCGCGTGAAACAGATAAAGGGTGATGATTACCTCGAAAATACCCGCAAAATTCCGCGTTCTACCCTTCAAAGCCCGCTTTTTGCTGGGCGCATCTATCGGGACTTCTACGGAAATGTTGTGTTTCCCCATTATGACCATACGGGCGTATGCGGGCTTGAACTCAAAAATGCCGATAAGGGTGTTTTTGTCAGAGGAAGTGCCAAGGGGCTATGGACAAGCACCATCAATCTGAAAGCGGAAACTTTGGTTATCACCGAAAGTCCGATTGACGGGTTGAGTTACTTTACTTTGTTTCCAGACCTTCAAAAATCGGGGGTGGTTTTTGCATCGGTGAGCGGAGGATTAAGACCGCATCAGATACAACTTTTAAGTGACCTGATAAAAAAATTATCCCAGCTTCAAAAAATTATTCTTGCCGTTGACCACGACCAAGGAGGAGAAAAAATCGAAAAAACCATCCGTGAAGGGATTAAAAATTCAGGTGCGTTCTTTGGTGATATGTTAACCCATGTTCCTGAAAATACAGGTGATGATTGGAATGAAGTTTTGAAGAATAGGGAGCAAAAATAACCCCCAAAAAATGGATTCCGAAAGTCAAAAAATGACCCTGATTTTACCCCTCAAAATTTTAGGAGGAGGGCGGGGAATTAAAAAACATGGTTTGTGTTTCTGGAAAATATATAAATTGAAAAATCTGGAATGCAGATAGTGAAGGGGGAAAAGAAAATCACCCCAATTTAAGACGCGGCGAAAAGGGACGGGGCAAATCAGAGAATGCCCCAAGACTAAAATTCGAGGAGTGAAAAAAACAGGGGCGGAAAATTTCCGGCTTTTTTTCGTGTCTGCCTATTCCCACAAAAACACTATGAAAATAATAAGCCACGCCAAAAAATCGGGATGGTGAGGGGGAGGGTTTGGGTGGCAGTTGCCAAATTTTACCCCAAGACAAAGTGGGAGGGCATCACTGAAAGCATAACTTAATCCCAGAACCACATCCCGAAAAAATGGAGAGCAAGGCCTCAATGACGGCAGGCGATTGACAGGGTGGGCTGTATGACCGGAGGGGATAGCCAGGGGGAGCGGTAAGGAGACGGCGGGGTGGAAAAGGGAGGATATAGAGAAGTTTAGAAAAGTAATACAAGATAAAAGATATAAATTGTTTTGTTGTTTATGTTGCTGTTATTGCTATATTTATTACACGTTGTTATTTGTAAAAATAAGTTGAATTAACTTAGAGGTTGTGGTAGGGTTTTAGGGAATGAAATTGCGCTTTTGGGATGGGGATTAGGGTCTGGATTGCGGGCCCTGTTCGATGTTCGGGGCTGTGGTTTCGGTCTCTGATTTCGAGAATGGTGTGTGAAAACACGAAAGAATTTGGGGCAGGTTTTGCCTCTGATGGAGAGAATTTAGATGTTACTGGATGATGTCAGTTCTGGATTGTGGGAAGAGGATGATGCTGTTTTGGCATCGTCTGAGTTGTCCCGTCCACTGATCGTCACAGATGAGAGTCCCCGTAAATCAGTCTTTAAAAAACTGCGTCGTCATGCTGGTGTCGAGGTTAAAAATAAGGGGGCTGGAACGCGCCTTAAAATGCGTGACGGGGTGGTTCGGGGGAATTCTTTCTCGGGGAGTTTTTCTGGCCAGAGAGTTGTTGTGAAAATTAATCCCGTCCAAAACCGGACGAAAGGTGTCGGGGTTGGTGCTGGGAGTGGAGCTAAAAATCTCTACCAGCATGTGCGGTATATTTCTCGTTCGGGGGCGGGGAAAGAAGAGACCCAAGCGGTGCTTTTTGACCGTGAAAACGATGGTGTGGATGGTCTTGCATTTTATGGATTATGCAAAGATGACCGTCATCACTTCCGTATGATTATCTCCCCTGAAAACGGACACCAGATCGATGACTTTCACGGGTATGTGAGAGGGGTGATGGGGAGGATGGAATCCGACCTTGGGACAACTCTTAATTGGATTGGTGCTGTTCACTATGACACGGATGATATTCATGCTCATGTGATTGTTCGGGGGGTGAATGAGCGTGGTCAGGATTTGGTGATTGGTCGTGATTACATTGCGAGCGGGATACGGGCGCAGGCGCAAGAGTTGGCAACGGAGCTTCTGGGCGGGCGGTCACTGGAGGAGATCCAGAAGTCTCAGGAAAAACAAGTAGAGGCTTTAAGTGTTACATCACTTGACCGTTTTATCGAAAAGAACTTAAGCGAAGACCGCGCTGTTGATGTTCGCAAGGAGAATAATTTCGGGAAAGACCGCTTCTATGAGGGGTTGGTCAAGGGTCGTTTACAATTCCTGTCCACAACCGGACTAGCCACAGAATATCCGCCGGGGATTTACACCCTTCGTGAAAACTACATGGATGTGCTGCGCGAGTCATCACAGCGGCAGAATGTTCTGAATAACCTTTACCGTCAAAATCCAGATATGGATCTGGATGATTTGTCCTTCTATTCCATGAAGGCGGGTGAGGGTGAGGTTATCCATGGTATTGTTATGAATAAAGGCTCTGTTGATGAAATAACCGACCGGAAATATCTGGTGGTGAAAGATGCGCGTGAGAAACTCCATTATGTTCCGTTTGGTGAACTGAAAGACTATGACGATTTAAGGGTAGGGGCGTTGGTCACAGTTAAGCCTGGTGTGGGATCATCGGGTAAAGCCGACTTTAATATCTCGCAAATAGCCAAGGCTAATAACGGGATTTATGATCCGCGTCACCATATGGCTTATATCGAGGCCGAACTCTCCCATATTGAACCTGAAAACAGGGAAGGGTATTTGGCGTCACACGTCAACCGTCTGGAGACACTGGCCAAGAATGGTGTGGTAACAGGTTTAGATGATGGGCGTTATGAAGTGCCGGCAGATGTTGTCGAGCGGGGCCAAGAGATTACCCGCGAGATCAATGCGCGGGAAGGGAAGCGCTTCTATCCGAGACTCGATGTTTTATCCGCGAAGCCGCTTGAAAAATTGGTATCAGCTCAGAAACGGACATGGCTTGACCGTGAGCTTTATAAGCAATCACTTGGTAAGCCATCACTCCCTGAATATGGGGCCGAGGTTGGGGCTGCCCTTCAAGGTCGTCGGGATTGGCTGGTCTCCAAAGACTTAGGTCTTATCCAGTCGAATGGTGAGTTTGCCTTGAGAGACGGAGCACTGAGACAACTCCGTATCATGGAGATGCGCCGTGTGGGTGAGAAGCTCGCGGGGCAGTTAGAGGCCCACTATACCGACAAGCTGGTGACACCAGATAAGTCCTACACATATCGTGGGTATGCCGAGCTTGAGAGTGGAACGTGGGCGGTGGTGCAGGAGAAAGATAAACTCCACATGGCGCGGGTTAAATCGGTGCCGGATACAAAAGTTGGGAAGTCTGTTGCCTTTAGCGACATCAAAGACGGGGTGGTGGAGATGCGCGAGCTTCAGGCGCAACAAGAAACATCCAAGGCTCGTGAGTTATCCCAAGCCGAACGGACACGTCGTGAACTTGACCGCGATGAAGAACAAGAATTGGAGAGATAAGCATGGTTACGAAATCCAAGAAAGTCCAAAAGACCATCTATATTGATGAAGACGTATGGGAAGCCTTAGAAAAGCAGATGAAGATGACACGGAACACGAACGTATCGGTTCTGGTCAATGATGGGCTTCGTTATGCCATGTTCCCTGAATACCGGAATGATAGGGACGCGGATCTTGTAAAGCTTTATCATCAGTTCTCTGCATCTCTTGCGGATCACCGGAAGAAGACGGCACGAGATTTAGCGTTCCTACAAGAAATGATGCTTCAAAGTGTCAAGAACCAGTATCTTGCCTTCCCACCTGTTCCTGAGAAAGACATAGATGTGAAAGAGGTTGATGCCAATATGCGTCTCAATCACTTTATGGAGTCCATAGTCCGCAATATGGGGCAACTCAAGCCAATCTCCGAGCGGGAAGAGAAGGGGGCATAGCATGGCGCAGTATTATAAGGTTGATAACCGATTTCTCAATGAGGAAGAATACAATGAACATTGTGTTGGTCTTTGGGCCGTATGTCTGTTTTTTGCTACGGCCATTTAT
>DAOQVG010000042.1:4784-9754 GCA_035341435.1 Smithellaceae bacterium | reverse complement strand
CATTTCTTCCAGCGAGATTTCCTTGTACTCCAGTTTTTTTCTCGGCAACAATTCCAGGCCAACTAAAAGCGCCTCCGTTTCGGGACGTTTGTGTGTTTCAACAAAACCGACAATTACGTCAACACCCCTTTTCTTCAGCACATGGGCATCGCCCAGCATGGTATATGTTTTGCCGACCCCCGGCGCATAGCCGATAAATATTTTTAATCTTCCCTTTTTAGTTTCCTCTTTTTCCACTTCCTTCAAAAGGGCGTCGGGATCAGGGCGTATTTTTTCTTGTTCCATGGCCGTTCTCTTAATATTACTTTTGAGCTTTATTGTTAATAATATCAAGCATAAGATTCAACTGCAAAACATTTATCCGTTCCTGTCCCCAAAATTCCAGAAAGGGCTGTTCGATGTTCTGCCGGATTATTTTTTCCAGATCAGCTTCCGCTATTTTTCTTTCTTTGGCAATCCGGTGAACTTGTAACAACGCTGAATTAACACTGATATGCGGATCCAACCCGCTGGCCGATGCCAGAACCAGATCAGCAGGAACCAACGCTTCAGGAGCCAGGGAATTTTCCCTGCGGACTTGTTGCACACGTACTTTTACCTGTTCAATAAATTTTGCATTAGTCGGTGCCATATTGCTGCCCCCGGAATTACCGCCATCATATGGCGGGTCGGTCGCCGACGGCCGTCCATGAAAGTATTTCGAACTTGTAAACTGCTGGCCGATCAATTGCGATCCGATGATTCGATCATTGCTTTTGATAAGACTGGCATTGGATTCATGAGGAAAGCTGATTTGAGCTATTGTCAGAACAAACAATGGATAAAATAACCCACAAATTAAAGATAAGCCCAGAAAGACCAATAGAGAACGTTTTAACTGCAACATAGCCGCCCCTTTCATATTATTTTCAATACGGAAATAACTACGTCAATCAGTTTTATGCCGATAAATGGTAGAATCAACCCGCCGATTCCGTAAATCAACAAATTGCGGCGCAGAAGTGTTGAAACGCCGGATGGTTTATACCTTACTCCGCGCAACGCCAGAGGGATCAACAGCGGAATGATCAGTGCATTGAAAATTACAGCGGAGAGAACAGCACTGGCCGGACTGGCAAGATGCATGATGTCCAGTATCTGTAGCTGCGGATACTGAATTATAAAAAGAGCGGGAACAATGGCAAAATATTTGGCAACATCATTAGCCACACTGAACGTTGTTAATGCACCGCGCGTAATCAGAATTTGTTTGCCGATTTCCACAATGTCCAACAATTTGGTAGGATTGGAATCAAGGTCAACGATATTAGCTGCCTCCCGGGCGGCCTGAGTGCCGGCATTCATGGCCACGGCCACATCAGCCTGTGCCAGCGCGGGAGCGTCGTTGGTACCGTCACCGATCATGGCGACAAGATGCCCCCTGGCCTGGTATTTGCGAATCAATTCCAGTTTAGTTGCCGGTTTGGCCTGGGCCACAAAATCATCCACACCGGCTTCGGCGGCTATGGTAGCGGCGGTCAACGGATTATCTCCCGTTATCATCACCGATTTTATCCCCATTTGCCGCAGTTTGTCGATCCTGGCGTTGATTCCTTCTTTCAAAACATCCTTAAGATTGATCACTCCCAATATTTTTTTACCATCAGCAACTAGAAGCGGCGTTGAACCCTGCGCGGACATGTCTTCAACTATTTTTATCACTCGATCTTCCACCTGTGCGCCTTGCATCGTGACGAATTCTTTAATTGCCTCTAAAGATCCTTTTCGTATTTTACGGCCGTTCCAGTCGATGCCGCTCATTCTCGCTTCCGCACTGAAGGGAAAAAACCGGGCACCTTCCGGTGCGCGAATTTTACTGCCGCGCATTCCCAGTTTTTCCTTGGCCAAAACGACGATACTCCGGCCTTCCGGTGTATCGTCAGCCAGAGAGGACAATAGCGCGGCGTTGATCAGCTCATTCTCTTCATTTACATCCACCGCTGCAAATTCAGTTGCCATCCGGTTGCCCAAAGTAATGGTTCCTGTCTTATCCATCAGGACAATATCAACGTCACCGGAGGCCTCGACGGCACGACCGCTCATGGCGATAAAGTTGAATTGCAGCAGGCGGTCCATACCGGCAATGCCGATTGCAGGCA
Source organism: Smithellaceae bacterium (assembly GCA_035341435.1). GTDB lineage: Bacteria > Desulfobacterota > Syntrophia > Syntrophales > Smithellaceae > MVRV01. Next base: position 7,616 of record DAOQVG010000042.1, on the reverse strand, counting down.
GCAATCCGCCGATCGTTGTCGGCATCAGACAAACCAACAGGGCGATTAAAACGGAAACCGTAACGCCGACTCCCATATAACCGGCAAAGAATTTTAAAGTAACGACGATGACAATAAAGACTGTTGTCAAACCGATTAAGAGAACGTTGAGAGCTTTTTCATTGGGGGTTTTCTGACGTTTTGCTCCCTCGACAATGCCGATCATCTGGTCGAGAAAACTTTCGCCGGGATTGGTTGTAACACGCACTGTAATTTTGCCGGATAAGACACGGGTGCCCCCCGTCACACCGCTGCGGTCGCCTCCAGATTCCCTGATTACCGGAGCAGATTCGCCGGTAATGGCTGACTCATCAATAAGCGCCGTCCCCGAGATGACTTCACCGTCACCCGGAATGGTATCGCCATCCTCGACAAAAATAATGTCCTCTTTTTTCAATTTGACGGCCGGAATTTTCTCGATGCCGCCGTCACCAAGCAGGCGTTTGGCAACAGCTTCTCCCCGATTTTTCTTTAAAGATTCCGCTTGCGCCCGGCCCTGCCCTTCGGCGAGCGCTTCGGCGAAATTGGCAAAAATAATCGTAAACCACAGCCACAAAGATATCTGCAGATCAAACAGGAATTTTTTACCTGCAATAATGTCTCCTAAAACGATCAAAGTCGTTGCAATCGTAACTATTTCGACAACAAACATGACCGGATTGCCGATCATTCTCCTGGGGTTGAGCTTACGCACCGCATCTTTGATTGCCGGAAGAACGAATTTCGCCTGCCAGATGTTAATCTTTTTTGCTTTCATTTTACATCACCTTAAAACGTCCTGCCGATGGCCATTAACAAGTGTTCCAAAAGCGGTCCCAGGGTAAAGACAGGAAAAAAAGTCAGTGCTCCGGTGATAATTACGACGGTTACCAGCATGGCGACAAAGAGCGGGCTGGCCGTAGGAAAAGTGGCGATATTTTCCGGCACAGTTTTTTTAGAGGCTAATGAACCCGCTATCGCCAGGGCAGGAATTATTGTCGCAAATCTGCCCACCAGCATTGCCAGGGCGGTAGAGAGATTATAGAAAATAGTATCGGCGTTTAAGCCCGCAAAAGCTGAACCGTTGTTCCCCGACGTAGACGCAAACGCATAAATGATTTGAGAGAGCCCGTGCGGTCCCTTATTGCTGAGGCCTGACAAACCCGCCTCGGTCGAGACGGCGATGCAGGATAATATTAGAAGCAGGACAGCCGGAGAAAGAATAATAACAACAGCCATCACCATTTCCCTTAATTCCAGCTTTTTGCCGTATAGTTCCGGTGTTCTTCCGATCATCAGACCGGCCAGAAACATTGTCAAAACGGCATAACTCAACATCCCGATAAGCCCTGTGCCCACACCGCCAAAAACAACCTCTCCTATCGCCATATTAAACATCAGGACCAGACCACTAAGCGGCGTTAAACTGTCATGCATATTGTTGACGGCACCGCAGGAGGTAACCGTGGTTGATTGAGCAAAGATCACGGAATTAATTATGCCAAATCTTGCCTCTTTTCCCTCCATATTCAACCCGCTGGTCACACCTGCCTTGGCAAGCAATGGATTCCCGTGCATTTCCGACCAGGCAAACAAGCCTAAACCGGCAAGATAAAGAATCATCATTGCAGCAAATATGGCAAATCCCTGTTTGCGGTTTTTTAACATTGCACCGAAGGTGAAAGGAAGTGCAGCGGCAATAAGGAGAAGTCCCGTAACTTCCATGAAGTCCGCGAGTGGCGTGGGATTTTCGAAAGGATGGGCGGAATTGGCGTTAAAAAATCCGCCGCCGTTGGTGCCTAATACTTTAACTGCTACTTGTGAAGCCACCGGTCCCACAGCTATAACCTGTTTGCCGCCGTCCAGTGTCTGCGCCTGGATGGAAGGACTTATTGTTTGAACAACACCCTGGGATACGAGAATCAATGACCAGATAATAGCCAGTGGTAGTAAAATATATAAAATTGAACGGGTTAAATCAGTCCAGAAATTTCCGATCATTGCGGATGTTCTACGGATAAATCCCCGCATGACAGCCACTACCGCGGCAATACCTATAGCCGCTGAGGTAAAATTATGAACGGTAAGACCCAGCATTTGCGTGAGATAACTCATAGTCTTCTCACCGCTGTAAGACTGCCAATTCGTGTTTGTCCCAAAGGATATTGCCGTATTGAGCGCCGTGTCCCAGCGAACGGCGTCAAATTTCTGCGGATTAAGCGGCAGCCATCCCTGAACAAACTGAATTATTAATAACACCATAATCCCCACAATATTAAACAAGACCAGAGAAACGGCGTAGGTCTGCCAGGACATTTCTTCGTTTTCATCAATGTGAAAAATTTTATAAAGGAAACGTTCTACAGGCCCAATAATCGGGCTCAGAATTGTTTTGCCTCCGCTGAATATCCGGGCCATATATTCGCCCAAGGAAATGGCCGCTATAATCACTACCAGAGGGATAAATATGATGCACAACCAATCACTAACGGTCATTGAAACCTCCTTTTCGCCGCACTTGCTCTTTCAATTGAATTTCAAATTATCCGCAAAATTTTATGATCAAAAAATATTTGTCAGATAAGTCCGCAAAACATTTGGCCTTGAAGGTTGCACTGAAATAAAATTATCTCTTGAAAATTAGTTTGTTTAAAGAAGACTGCCGGAAGACCGCCTGTAAGCGGAGCCGTTGATGCGCTATTTTCAACACACGTTGACTGACGAATAGCTGCAGAAAAAAGAATAGGCATATTCTTTTACCTCCCATTCGCCGACGAGGTTAGCTGACGGGCTCGGACTGGAAAGTGTCCTATT
>DAOQVG010000042.1:0-4684 GCA_035341435.1 Smithellaceae bacterium | reverse complement strand
CAACCAGGAAATACAATTCACCTTTTTCTTTCAGGCTCGCGGCGAGGGCTCCGGCTTCGTCACCGAAACCGCAGAAAAGATCAACGCGGCCCGGGCCTTTGATGGCCGCGCCTTTATCCTGATTGAGAACAAAACGGGAAAAGGGAACTCTTTGACTTAAGAGATTACCCTGCCCATCAAAGGCAGGTTTGTTCAGCCGAATGAAAGCCAGCGCACCCGGGGGGAAAATTTCCGGATCCGTGGCGATGGTTCTGCCTGCTGTTACGGGTTTACCCAGCGCGCCCGTCGGCTTTTCCACCAGTTTAAAGAAAATATACCGTTCATTGTAGCTTAAGATTTCATAAATTTCGTTTACGTCTTTATCCTTCAAAAAACGTTTAATGCTGCTATTGGATCCACCGGAGCCATTGACGATGCCCTTATCCAGCAGGTAGCGGGGAACGCTGCGGTACGGCCTGCCGTTGGTCCGCGAGGCGCTCACGGTAAGAATCGTATTGTCTTTCAGTTTTATTTCCCCCGATCCCTGGATATGCAGAAAAAATAACTCCACGGGATCAGCCACCCAGGCAATTTCCAGATTCTTACCCCGTAATATCCCCCCGGCGTCGATTTCTTTCCGACTGTAATAAGAAGATATAGAATTTTTCCGGGAAATCAGCTCCGGCGGTGGTTTATAAAGGGGATACTTGTATTTTTCCGTTCTCGTGCGGGATCCTGCAAGCCGCGGCACATAATAGCCGGTGAATAACACCCCTCCGCAGCCGTCCTGGCCGGCAGCCCGGTAGACATCGAATTCCCGGCTTATACGCTTCTTTTTGTCGGCAATGCCGCTGTTTTCCCGAATAATATTGCGGAAATTAAGCAGCGACTCTTTCATCTGGGCGGCGTTGATCAATCTGTCGGCCACGCGGTAAACATTATTCCGCCCGGCGCCTTCGTAGTAGGAAATGCTCCTGTCGACGGCCAGATTCAGAGACTCGATATCAAGGTCGTCGGCAAAATCAATATCGGCGGCCTCAACGCGCGATAAGGGCTCCACCGTAGGTGTTAGAATTTGCGATATCCTGCGGGCGCACCCCGCAGTTGCCACAATTAATAAAATTAAAAGAATAATTCGCCAGAGTTTCATAGTTCTATAATCATTGCCACTTCGTCACAGTAATCAGGATATTTGGGGCAGCGAAAACAATCCGACCAGATTTTTTGCGGCAATGTGGAACGATCCACTTCTTTAAATCCAAGCTTGGCAAAAAATTCCTTTTTATCGGTCAGTGAAAATATTCTATAGAGTTCCAGTGTAATGGCCTCCGAGATGCAGGCTTCCACGAGCTGCCGGCCGATGCCTCTTTTCCGGTAATTTTGATCAACATAGACGGAGCGGATTTCGGCGAGGTTTTCCCAGATGATATTCATCGCACAGACCCCGATTACCGATGATTCATCCTCATCGTAATAGACGAAAAAATCCCGCAGCGAATTATAGATATCCATTAAAGAGCGGGATAACATTTCACCTTTCCGCGCTGAAAGATTTATCAGACGATGAATCGTCTTAACATCACCGATGCGCGCTTTTCTTAACATTATTTTTAACCTCCCCGCTGTATAAGGCGTTTTTCAGCATTTCCCGTGCATGTTCGCGTGTCATTGCGGTTAAATCCACACCGCCCAGCATGCGGCTGATTTCCTCAATTTTTTGCTCAGCATTCAGCTTGTTTACTATCGTTGTCGTCCTGCCGGCGGTGATTTTCTTCGCCACCTGCAGATGGCTGTCGCCATAGCAGGCAATTTGCGGCAGATGCGTGATGCAGATTACCTGGTGACTGGCGGATACTTCTTTCAATTTTCGCCCGACGATCTCCGCCGTAGCCCCGCCGACGCCGCTGTCCACTTCGTCAAAAACAATCGTGCCGACCGCTCCGGCATGGGACAAAACGTTCTTTAAGGCCAGAACGATCCGGGAGAGCTCACCGCCGGAGGCAATTTTATTTAGTGCCTTCGGCTCTTCACCAACGTTGGCGGTCAGATAAAATTCCAGTTCGTCGCCGCCCCGGGGGCCATACGTTGCGGGGTCCGCTCCGACGGCGCTTCTTTGAAAAGAAATTTCCAAAAAGGCGTGCGGCATATTCAAGGCATGTATTTCCCGGTCTACGGCTTCTTTTAATTTTCCTGCGGCCTGTACTCTTAACTGCGAGAGTTTCTGGGCTCTTTCCTGCATCCGGGACGCAACGGCCGACTCTTCCTGCGCCAACATATTTAATTCGTCTTCAACATTGGAAACCAGGAGCAATTCTCTTTCCATCTCCTGTTTTTTCTGGAAGACGCCTTCCAAAGAACCGCCATGTTTGCGCTTCAGCTTATTGATCATTTCCAGACGATCATCAATGGCAGCGAGTCTATCCGGATCAAAAAAAAGATTTTTGCCGTAATTCCGCAGGGACAGAGCCGTCTCCTGCAGGGTAAAGAAGCTGCTTTCCACATCGGCTTCCGACACTTCATACCGGGTGTCAATTTTTTTTATTTCTTTTATCCTGTCCTGAACGCCCTTTAATTTTTCAATAACGCAGCCGGCTTCTCCGTAAAGCAGATCATAGGCCTCGCGGGCGGCATCCGCCAGTTTCCGCACATTGACCAGCACTTTTTTTTCTTCAGCCAGTACCTTGTCTTCATCGATCCCGCAAGCGACGTCTTCAATTTCTTTTAAGTGAAATTTTAGTAATTCCGCTTTTTCTTCCCCGCCCCGGCGCAAAGCTTCCAACTTTTCTCTCCGCGCTTTAATCTGCTGATATTCATTATACGCTTCTTCGTACTTATTGCGCAGAGATTGACAAGCGCCGAATTCATCAAGAATATCAATATGGTTTTCATTATTGAGGATGACCTGATGTTCATGCTGGCCGCAGATATTAATCAGGAATTCACCGACTGCGGCCAGATTGGACAACGTCGCCATCTGCCCGTTGATCAGCGCTTTGTTTTTGCCGGTGCGGGATATCACGCGGCGGATAATAATTTCATTTTCCACGTCGAAGCCCATTTGACGAACTTTTTCCCGCAGAAACTCATTGTGAGCAATATCAAAGAGCGCTTCCACCGTCGCCGCGTCTGCTTGTGTTCTGATCATCTCGGAAGCGGCTCTGTCTCCTAACAGCAGATTCACCGCACCGATGATGATTGATTTGCCGGCTCCGGTTTCACCGGAAATGATGTTCAGGCCTTCATTGAATGAAACGTGGAGTTCATCAATAATGGCAAAATTTTTAATGCTCAACTCACTAAGCATTTTTCTTTCTTTTGTCTCCTGAAGTTAAACCGCCCCAGCCGAGTTTGGTCCGCAGGATGTCCCAGTAATTACGATAAGGAGAAAGAACGAGCTTTGTTGCATAGTCTGATTTTTTTACATCAATAACGTCGCCTGATTTGATCCGGTAAGATTCCTGCCCGTCCAGAGTTAAAGTTGCGCCTCTTTCCTTAGACCACAAAATTGTCTGCAGCCTGGAATTTTCCGGAACAATGATCGGCCGGTTAGTCAAGGTGTGCGGACAGATAGGATTAATAATAATTAAATTTTTTTTCGGGTAAACGATGGGACCGGCGGCGGAAAGAGAATAAGCGGTGGAACCCGTCGGGGTGGAAATAATCAGGCCGTCTGCCTTATAGGTGGTCAGGTACATATCGTTTATCTTTATTTCCAGTTCACCTATTCTCGACAGGTTGCCGCGGTTGACTACAACGTCATTCAATACAGTTCCGGTGGCTATAACCTTCTTGCCGCGGCTGATGGCCACATCAAGCATCATCCTTTTTTCTGTAATGTACTTGCCGGCCAAAATCAGTTCCAGCGCCGAATTCATTTCACTGAGATTAATTTCCGTCAAGTAACCGAAAGTGCCCATGTTGATGCCGACGATGGCTACGTCATATCTGGCCATGTTGCGCGCCGTCCGCAGCATTGTACCGTCGCCGCCCAGCACGGCGATAAGCTCCGACTTCCCGGCGAGGTCGCCCCACGAAAGACCGCCGCGGACGCCGATCTTTGCGGCAATTTCCGCTTCGATAAACACCTCAACGCCACGACCCTCCAGCCATTCTTTCAATCGCATGGCATACTCGCCCGTATTTTCTTTTTGCGTATTTGCGACAATGCCGACTGTCTTGATTTTCATAGCTTTATACCCCGAAAGTACGAGGTTCAGTAGCATAAAAAAAAGCTGCTGTCTATGGATAATTACCAAACCGGTCCGTGAAGAAAGCAATTGATTTTTCAGGGCAATTCTCAAGCATAAATTCTTGACATATTCCTCGCGAATAATATACGGTGACGGCCTGTGAGGTGAGAATTATGGGTTTACTTAAAGGCAATTTTTCTTTCGCGCGATTTCGCGTGGAAGGTCAATTACCGCAGGCTTTTTTTAACTTCGTCAACAGCCGGATTACAGCCAATTCCTTCCGGGAAACAAACAAATCAACCGAGGAAAAAAGATTAGGCTGGGTTTCCGTAACAGATGTACTTGATGCAGACTTTGTATCGGCCAATTATGCACTGGGGGATTACCTTATTTTTTCGCTGCGGATCGACCGCAAAATAATACCGCCGAAATTAATGAAAATTAAAGTTCTGGAAGAAGAGCGGCAGTTTCTTGCTGAAAGCGGCAAAGACCGCATTAATAAACAAACAGCCGAA
>DAOQVG010000041.1:0-9823 GCA_035341435.1 Smithellaceae bacterium | reverse complement strand
ATTGAAATAAAGCCGGCAGTACTACTAAAATGCAACAAAGTCAAAAGCATTTTTGATTAATCGAATTTCATTTCCTTCGGGATGAAGTGTAATCGCCACCACATCGAAACGGGCATTGGCATCGGCCAGTTTATTCTTTTGCAGATACCATAAGGCCAGTTGAGAGAGTTTTGCCTGTTTTTTTGCTCCCACAGCCTGTTCAGGATAACCTAATTTATTCGATTTCCTGGTTTTGACTTCGATAAACACGATTTCTTTCTTCTCGCGGGCAATAATATCAATCTCTCCCAGCGGACAGCGAAAATTAGTTTCGCAAATACGGTAGCCGTTTTTCTTAAGGTAAGCTACGGCGATTTGCTCTCCATCCCTGCCTGTGCTTATTTTCGACATGTCTTTCATGAGCCGGACAAATCCAGGGAAGTCTGATTAAGATCAAGATTCTTGAGATGGAATGACCGGCGATGGATTTTGCACATGCCGAACTCCAGAATTGCATTACGGTGTTCTTTTGTCCCATAGCCTTTGTTTTGCAGAAAATTATATTGAGGAAACTGGCGATGGTACATTTCCATGATTCGATCACGCGAGACTTTAGCGATGATCGATGCCGCCGCAATCGAAACACTCAGAGAATCACCTTTGACCAGCGTCTTTTGCGGAATCTGCAGCGGTATTTTATGCAGTCCGTCGATTAAGAGAAATTCAGGCGGGTATGACAGCTCCAGAACCGCTTCACACATGGACTGAAGCGCAGCTTGCAGGATGTTGATGCGATCAATCGTGGCTGCATCGACGGTGCCGACGCCAACCGCAAGGGCGTCGTTATTGATGACTTCGTAAAGTTCTTCTCTTTTGCGTGCAGAAAGCTTTTTAGAATCAATTATTTGGCTGTTATAATAGTCAGGGGGGAAAATTACGGCTGAAGCGACAACGGGACCGGCCAGTGGTCCTCTGCCAGCTTCATCGACACCGGCAATGAACTTATATCCTTTCTGACAGGCAAGTTTCTCAAATGTGTCCATTGAAAACTTTATCCTTGCTTCCAGGTTCCACGCCAAAGATCAGCTTCGCTAAGACTCAGGTTTCGCCGAATAAAAAAGCCATCGCTCTGGCTTCGGGCGATGGCTTTTCGATACATTGCGAACATCATTTCTCTTCCATTCGTTTTAGTTACAACACCCTGGCGGCGAAAAAGGAGCGACGAGGCTTGCTAACATTTTTTCCGGCAGTAGACGCTCAACCAGTAGAGTAAATGACTGAATTGAAATTGAGCGATTTTCCTCCGGCCATCCCGGTGTTCTCATACGCAATATTAATGATTTGTCTGTTCTTTTATTCTTGCTTTTTTACCTCTCAAATTTCTTAAATAGTAAAGACGGGAACGACGCACCTTGCCCCGGGTGACTACTTCAATCCGGTCGATAACCGGTGAATGCAGAGGGAACGTTCTTTCCACACCAATACCATAAGAAACTTTTCTGACAGTGAAATTGGCCCGGCTGTTGCCGCGGCGCTTACGAATTACAACTCCTTCAAAAGCCTGAATTCTCTGTTTCTGGCCTTCGACGATGCGCACATATACTTTAACTGTGTCACCGGCTTTAAAAGCGGGGATATCCCCTCTCATTTGCTCTTTTTCGATCATTTCCACGATGTTCATTTTATATTTCCTCCTGCCAAGCTCGCATTAATTATTTATTAATTCTAATTGCTCATTATCCTGTCTAAAATGATGGCTACCGCTGATCTGACCGCCAGGTGGTTATAATCGTTGTTTCCTCTGACCGGCTCCAAGCGGTAATCAGCGTTATTAATTATTTCACCGGCTATCCCAGAGCCTGTACCAAAAATCAAAAGATAAGGCAAGTCATTATTTATAATCATTTTTTTAAGATCTGCGCAGGTTAGCAGATTGTCCTTAAAGCCGGCCCCGGTAACAATGATGCCGGGCGGCAATCCGGTTATTTTCTTAATTTCATCTTTGACTTCTTCGAGGCTTGCCTTAATCCGGACCAGTTCAAAAGCCTCCCGCCGATGAGGATTAAATACCGAACCGTGGCCGCGGCGCCAGTGATCTATAATTTCGTAAGCCAGATCTTGCTGGGCGGACACGGGATTGACCACAAAAAAGTTTTCCACTCCATATGTCCTGGCCGCTCTGGCTATGTCATGAATGTCCATATTGGCGATGGAAGTGGTCACAACCTTGCCTTCTTTATTATAAACGGGATAATGTAAAAGAGCTATGTATAGCATAAAAGATGCTTCTCTTACCTTAATCATTTCCTAAAATCAAGATTTTATTCCAGTTCAATTTGTTCCAGTATTTTCTTATCTTCCGCCGACAATTCTATTTTTTTCAGTAAATCCGGTCGCCGCTTGCAGGTTCTTTTCAGCGACTCCCGCCGCCGCCAGCGTTCAATTTCCGCATGATTTCCGGACATTAAAACTTCCGGAACACTCCAGTTTTTATAATTCGCGGGCCTGGTGTATTGCGGGTATTCCAGAAGGCCGTTGGAGAATGATTCCCCGGCCGGCGAATCGGCATTGCCCAGAACACCGGGAATAAGCCGGGAAACTGCATCGATCAAAACCAGGGCGGAAAGTTCGCCGCCGGTCAGAATAAAATCACCGATGGATATTTCCCGGTCGACCAAGTACGTTCTGATTCTTTCATCAACACCTTCGTAGCGGCCGCAGATAATAATAATTTGTCTCTCTGACGCCAGTTCTGTGGCGATTTTATGGTTAAATGTTTCGCCCTGGGGCGTCATTAAAATAACCTGAGATTCTCCCACCTTGTTTTTTATTTCCGCCAGCGCTCTCTCCACAGGCTCCACTTTCATAACCATGCCGCAGCCGCCGCCGAAAGGGGCGTCATCGGTCATTCTATGCTTGTCGGAAGCCCAATTACGGATATCATGCAGGCAAATATTTATCAGACCTTTTTCCTGAGCTTTCTTGAGCAGGCTGAAATTGAGGGGAGATGAGAACATCTCCGGGAAAATGGAAAGGACATCAAATCTGATCAATTTTTATAGCCCTTCCAGCAATCTTACAGTCATAATCTTTTTTTCAATATCTATGTGCCGTATTACATCGGCAATAGCCGGCAGAAGTATTTCTCTTGCGCCCCGGCAAACATAAACGTCGTTGCTGCCGGTGGGGAAAATTGATTCAATCCGGCCCAGATATTTTCCCGTTTCATCGTATACTTCGAGGCCGATTATATCCCGCCAATAGTATTCCCCCGGAGGCAGTTCCTGCATTTTGTCCCTGGGGATCAGTACTTTGCAACCGACCAGCGTTTGGGCCGAATCTCTGTCAGTAATGTCTTTCAGTTCGAGAAATACAAATTTGCCGGATGCTGTAAGCACCCGGATGTCGTGACTTTTTCTTTGTCCCAGAACATCTTCAAGATAAACAAATTTAAGACCGGTAACAATATTTTGCGTCTCCATCGAGGTCAATACTTTGAGACAACCACGGAGACCGCGAACTTTTACGATCTCGCCGACAACAAGGAGATCCATTCTTTTATTCGATTATTTCCAAAACTGCCCGCTTGTGAATTTTTGTTGAAGCAGCACTCAAAATTGTACGAATAGCTTTGGCAGTTCGCCCCTGTTTTCCAATAACTTTCCCCAAATCTTCTTTAGCCACGCGTAATTCTATCACAGATGTTTGTTCACCCACGACTTCCGTTACCTCAACTTTATCCGGGTTATCTACTAAGGCTTGAGCTATAAACTTGATCAATTCCTTCATCGCAACAACCTCCACAGATTTTGATTAGTTCGTTGGGGAAAATCAATATTTTACTTCACTTTAGCTTCTATACCTTTTGCTTTCAATAAGTTGGAAACCGTTAAAGTTGCCGTGGCTCCCTTGGCCAACCATTCACGAACCCTGTCTTCCTTTAAACTAATTTCCGCCGGATTCTTTTTGGGATCGTAATTACCTAAAATCTCCAGAAATTTCCCATCACGAGGAGAATTTATATCCGCCGCCACAACACGATAGTAAGGCTTGCTTTTTGCACCCATACGAGTAAGTCTGATTTTAACCGCCATTGATATTAAATAAAACCTCCTTGAAATAAGTTAAACAGCGTATTTTTGTAGCACAGTTTTTTTTAATTTAAAAGGGAAAATTCCTTCTCAAAGATTTGATGCCGCCTTTTTGAGTAAATTTTTTCATCATTTTTTTTACATCGGCATAATTTTTCAGCAATCTGTTTACATCCTGAACGGAAGTGCCGCTGCCCAGGGCGATTCTCTTGCGGCGCCGGCCGTCAATGATCAGGTAATTAATGCGTTCCTTCGGTGTCATAGAATCGATAATGGCCGCATTTCTTATCAGCTCTTTATCATCAAGATCCACATCCTTGAGCGCTTTTATTTTGTTCAAACCGGGAATCATCCCCAGAACATCTTTGAGCGATCCCATTTTCTTTATTTGCATTAATTGATTACGGAAATCTTCCAGCGTAAATTCATTTTTACGGATCTTTTGCTCCAACTGCCGGGCCGTCTTTTCATCAACGGTCGCCTGAGCTTTTTCCACCAGGCTCAAAATATCACCCATGCCCAGAATTCGTGAGGCCATTCTCTCCGGATGAAAGACTTCCAGCGCGTCAATCTTCTCGCCGACACCCACAAATTTTATCGGTTTTCCCACAACAGCCTGCAGAGACAGAGCGGCGCCGCCGCGTGCGTCACCGTCCATTTTGGTTATAATAACACCGTCAATACCGATAAGTTCGTTAAACTTACTCCCGACATTAACGGCGTCCTGACCGGTCATGGCGTCAGTAACGTAAATAATTTCAGCAGGATTGACGCGATTTTTAATTTTTTTGAGCTCATCCATCAGCAGGTCGTCGATATGCAGACGACCGGCGGTGTCAATTATGACTACTTCATATCCGTCTCTTTTAGCCCTCTCCACGGCAGCGGCACATATTTCCACCGGATCTTTTAAATTGCCGGCGTCAAACACACCGGCATTTATCTGTTTCCCCAGTACTGCAAGCTGCTCCATCGCCGCCGGCCGGTAAACGTCCGCCGATACCAGATATATTCTTTTTTCGCGCGACAACAGGCGCGCCAGTTTTACAGCCGTTGTTGTTTTGCCGCATCCCTGCAAACCAACCAGCATCAGCACTGCCGGAATGCGGCCGCCAAATTTTATATTGGTATTGGCGCCGCCCATAAGTTCAACCAGCTGGTCATGAACAATCTTGACCACCTGCTGGCCGGGGGTGATACTTTCCAGAACTTCTCTGCCGATCGCCTTTCCCCGAACATCTTCAATAAAACTCCGGACTACTTTAAAATTAACATCAGCCTCTAGGAGGGCTATACGGATTTCTTTAAGAGCGGCATTGACGCTTTCTTCATCCAGAATTCCGCGTCCCTTCAACTTTTTAAAAATATTTTCCAGCTTTTCTGATAAACTTTCGAACATATTAGCCTATATACCTGATTTATTTTTTAAATTGTTATTAGATGCAGTATTAAGATTTTTTATAATACCGGGAACTCCTGTTTTAGCGGAAATTTTTTCCGCCGCCGTCTGGGCGCCGGCCTTGCTGGAAAAGCCATCAACAACAATCCGGTACCACTTCCCCTTTCCCGGAACGTTATTTTCCACGATGCGCGTTTTAAACCCCATGTCTTTTATTTTCTTGTTGAGCTCGTCGGCCTTGGCTCTTTCTCTCATGGATGCCGCCTGAATGACAAACTTACCCTTAACCTCCTTACTTTCTTTACTTTCTTTGGCGGCTGCTTTCGTTTCCGCCTCTCTTATTTTAGCCTCGATTTCATCGCTTTTCTTCACAATCGCTGCCGGTTGCTGCTTTTTCGCTGCCGGTTCGGGACTTACCGCAGCCGCAGGACTGTCGCTTTTTGGTTTAGGCAAAGGCTGCTGTTCTACGGGCGCTTCAGCAACCGGTTTTTTATCAGGAATGGGTTTTTCTTTTACCGCCCCCTTCTTATTGGTTAATGTGTTGAAAAAAGTGAGATCCGGTTCTTCATTTGCTTTCGGCTGATTTTGCAAGGCTTTATTTTCCGCCTCTTTCTGGGCGACTTTGATTTTCGCCGGACGCCAGACCAGCGCCAATAATTGCTGGGGCAATGAAGAGATTTTTTCCGGATAAGTATCTATATTTTTTCCAACTTCAACACCAAAGAGAAAAGTAAAACACAACAGGGCGGCCATCCCGGCTATTACAACAACCAGCCCCGTTCTCCCCAGTTTCAACTCAAAATTTTTAATATTCCCGGAAGTCATTATCGTTTACCCTGCACCCAATTGAAATCACATCTTCTCCGGCGCACTCACACCTAAAATATTGAATGAATTTTGCAAAACAATACGAATAGTTTGCATCAAAAAGAGCCGCGCAGCAGTCAATTTTTCATTATCAGAAATGACCTTGTTTTTATTGTAATAGCTGTGGAAAAGCGAGGCCAGCTCATTTAAATAAAAGGTGATGCGATGCGGCTCGAGAGCTTTGGCTGCGCTGCCGATGGTTTCCGGATAACGGGCCATGGTCTTAATCAATTTAATTTCTTCCGGCTCCAGCAAAAGAGCAGGATCAATATCTCTGAAAGCAGGAAAAACAATGCCGCGCTCCTCGGCCATTCTTAAAATACTGCATATGCGCGCGTAGGCATATTGTACATAATAAACCGGATTTTCGTTAGACTGTTTTTTAGCAACTTCCAGATCGAAATCCAGATGGCTGTCGGATCGCCGCATCAGAAAATTATAGCGTGCGGCGTCTTTGCCTACTTCATCCAGCACCTCCCGCAGTGTAACAAATTCACCGGCGCGGGTAGACATCGCCACGGGTGTTCCGCCCCGCAACAGATTCACCAGTTGGACAAGTATCAATTTCAAGGACTCTTTTTCCTGCCCCAACGCCTGAATTCCGGCCCAGAGACGCGGCATATAACCGTGATGATCGGCGCCCCAGATATCGATGATCATTTTATAGCCGCGGGCATATTTATTTTGATGATAAGCGATGTCGGCGGCAAAATATGTCGGTTCCCCGTTTTTCCGGACAACGACGCGGTCTTTTTCATCACCATATGCCGTCGTCTTAAACCACAGCGTTTCTCCTTCGGGGTAAATAAATCCCTGCTGTTGCAAAGAATCGAGCAGTTTGGCTAAGCCGTCATTTTTATACAATTCCCGTTCACTAAAATAATTGTCGAAAGTAACCCCGAAATCACGCAAATCATCCTTGATTTCATCCAGTATGACACTGCCGGCTATTGCGGTAAAATTCCGAATTGTCTCTTCTTCAACCTGCGCGAGGTATTTGTCCCCTTCTTTTTTAATAATATCACCGGCTATGTCTTTAATATAATCCCCGCGATAACAGTTTTCGGGAAATTCTATCTTCTCGCCCAGCAGTTCCCGATAACGAAAAAGCACAGACCTGCCCAAATTATTCATCTGGTTGCCGGCGTCATTGATATAGTACTCTTTGTCAACGGAGTATCCCGTTGTTTTCAGCAGATTGGCGATCACATCACCGACCACCGCTCCGCGGGCATGACCGATATGCAGGGGCCCGGTGGGATTGGCGCTGACAAATTCCACCTGTACTTTCTGCCCTTCCCCGATATTCTCGCAACCATATCTTTCCTTTTGTTCCTCGATATTCTGCAGCATATTCTGCCAGACTCTTTCCCGGATATAAAAATTAATAAAACCGGGTCCCGCAATTTGCGTTTTTTCTAAAATATTTTCCGGATCAGAAATATTCTCCTGAATAATTCCGGCGATTTTACGCGGATTTTGTCTGGCCTGCGACGCCAGAATCAAGGCGATATTGGAGGCGTAGTCACCATGTTCAGGATTAGCGGGAACCTCCACTTCAATATAAGGCAGTTTAACCTCCGGCAACAAACCTTTCCTGACGCAATCATTAACCGCCGTTTCTACTGTGAACGCTATCTTATCTTTCATCTACATACCTTTTAATTAAAAAAAAGTGACAAACCGCATTCTTTGCTGTTTGTCACTGTGGCTTCTACGGAAACAAATTATTTAATTTTAAGAAGCTTTATCTTTCTTAACGGCTTCTTCAATATCCTTGTCTTTGATGGACAAATCTCGCGTATAGTCTGGACAGTGAACATTGCCGGATGCATCAGTGGCAACACTGAATCGTTTCTGACAACCGGCCCGCCAGGCGCAAATTACACAATACCTTTTTTCCGTCCCCATAATGAACCTTCCAGCAGGCAAACCCGTTATTTTAGCGGGAACAGTACAAACATATCCGTTCTATGTCAAGAAATTTTCTAATGCACCAGCCTTGTTTACTGAATGCGCATATCTTTCCAATAGAGAAGGTTCGTCCGGTTTACAGCGCCAGGCGGGGTAATGGGAACTTTTTGGGTACTTGCCGAAGTACCGCCCCCTCCACTTGTTGTTACGTAAAGGTCAGGCGCCCCGCTCCCCGGTGGCAGTGATATAACCGGCGATGTAGGAATGCCGGTACCAATAGTCATGCTGCGGTCGCCATTTGGCAAGGCGCCGGCGCCTGTTGTAAAGAAAAGCGCGTTAAGGGCGGCTGTTCCTCCTTGTGCACACGGATTACTGCCTGAGGGCGGCGTATAGCTTGTAAAATAAACCACGCCGCCGAAAACCGTCGGGTCAGCCAGAATCTTCTCTCCACCACCGGCTAGATTTAATGCATAGCCCACACGGGTAGAGGAAGATGGGTCAAACACTTGTGAAGTCGACGTAATATTGTCCAAATCATTAAAATGGTAAGTGGAGGTTCTGTTGTCCTTAACGGCGAAAAATCTTTCCTGGGCGTTGGATGCCGTTGGGTCCACCTTGTCGCCTGTTCCCCAAAAAATCCAGAAATTGCCGATGCTGTCCTTCGCCACCGCCGCACTGGTATAGATGGGGCGAATATTGCCGGAAGAGGAAGCATAAAACAAACCACCACTCCAGTTGGTTGTCGCTCCCGATACTCCACAATTGGTATCATTGGCAAGGCAAAATTTAAAACGCCACATATTGCCGCCCAGATCACCGACGTAGGCCGTATCAATAAAACCGTCGTTGTCCCTATCCACAATAGAAGGTGCTGACGCAAGGCTGTAATCCATGTCACTGTTGTCTGCCAGCGTGTAACTCCAAAGCACCTGGCCGTTGCTGAGGTCGATGACGAAGAACCCCTTCCCCCGTGTATCACAGCCGCCTCCTCCCGAGCAATCGGCTGCATTATAGCCTGCGCCGATGAACCCGACCCATTTTTCCTTATCAACGCCGCTCACTTTCACCTTGACCCGGCCGATCATCATCTTACTCCAGGGATCGCCGAGATAGGGAGCCTGGGCGGCTTCAGCCGTAGCATTGGCAAAATTGATATGCCACATGTATGTCGGGCTTAGTGAATTATTAAGATTTAAGGCATGATAGCCGCAGTAATAGTTGTAGGTCGTCGAATAAATACTGCTTATACCGGAATCGCAGTAGGGGGAGGAACTCCAGGAGTAACTGACAGCCCCTCTACCCTCGGCAAAAACAAGAATGGTTTTCCAGTCAGCCGTTTTACTGGTGCCGTCGCCGTCGCCGACCCAGGCGTCTGCAACGGTCACGGGGCCATCTACAAAAAATTGATGTGTCAGAGAGGTAACCGGATCAGTGGTATTATGGGTTGCGTGAGATATATTTTTCAACTTTGTTAGCAGGTTGGGGGGAACAAAACTCCAGGCCTCGGTGAGATTGCTGGTCTTGAAGGCGTGAAACTGGCCATCATTTGCTCCGGCTACGATGAGGCGGTAGC
>DAOQVG010000040.1:0-9855 GCA_035341435.1 Smithellaceae bacterium | reverse complement strand
ATATAAATATCGCCCAGCTGCCCGAATCAACCGAAAACAAACTCCGGACGGACGCCTATTTTCAGGTATGCGCCCGCATCGAGTATAAGAAAACCATTAAAAACAATGTCTTTATGATCGGCTGCGCTCTGAATAACCGGCAGCTTTCCGCCCTCATGGAAGATCCGCAGTGCGAATACCGCTGGCTGTTGGGCGGCAGCGATGAACTGGTCATGGAAAGGGATTTTCATGTCAATTGTGTGCGTATTGACGATGAAGACATTCCCATCACCGACGCCAGGATGACCGACCGCGGCTACGAAGTATGGTGCGGCAGCGACACGATCAAGAAGAAAATCAATTCCGAAGTGAAAGTGGCGATAGAAATCGTCACCAAAAAAGCAAAAAACAATAACATTTTCCCTGTTTATCTGGTCTATCCGACGCGGGGCGTAAATATTAATTTCAATTACGAGAAAGCAACTTTGAAAAATGTACGCGCGGAAAGTTTTTTCGCCGGCCGTCATCCTTCGCCGTGCGTAACCAGAAACAGGGGCAAATCCATTGACATAAATGTCTCCGACCAGGAATGGATTTTCCCTACAAGCGGCGTCATCTTCATTTGGGATATTTGATCTTACTATCTGATTTGGAAATGGGAATAATTCCATTTCTAAATCAATGATGATATTGCGGCGGCTAGGAGGAGGCAACGAGGCGTGGTTCGACAAGCTCACCATGAACGCCTATGAATTATAAGCCTGTCCTGAGCCTGCCGAAGGACCAACAAAGATAGCGCTTGATTTAGAAATGGAATAAGGAGGCTTTTTTGACCGGAACAATAGTCAATACCGGTGCTGTCGTAGTGGGCGGACTGATCGGCCTCGCCGCCGGCCGGCGCATCCCCGAACGAATGAAAACCATCCTAATGCAGACGCTGGGACTTTCGACGCTGCTCATCGGCCTGCAGATGGCCCTGTCAACAAAGGAGGTTATCCCCATCGTCGGCAGTCTTCTTTTAGGAGCCTTAACGGGAGAAATACTGCGGATTGAAGATGGCCTGGAGCATATCGGCCACTGGTTGAAGAAACGGGCCAAATCCGACTCTTCAACCTTCGTGGAAGGTTTTGTCACGGCTTCCCTGCTTTACTGTACAGGGGCCATGGTCATCGTCGGCTCCATCCAGGATGGAACAACGGGAAACGCCACAACCCTCTATATCAAATCCATGCTGGACGGAGTCGCCTCCATAGCATTTGCCTCCACCCTGGGGATAGGCGTTCTCTTCTCCGCCGTCAGCGTCTTTCTGGTACAGGGCTTCATCACCCTGCTGGCCTCCCAGCTGGCCTTTCTCCAGGAACCGGCTGTCCTGACCGCCATCAACAGCACCGGCGGATTACTCATCGTCGCCATCGCCATTAATCTGCTCAGTGTAGCCAAAATCCGCATCGGCAACCTCCTGCCAGCCCTGGTCTATGCCGTTTTGCTGGCGCTCTGGCGCTGACGGTCTGTTGAAAAGGGCTCCTCGTTCAAATCGAGCACTCCGGTCAATTAAAGACAATATTTGGCTTTTACAGCCCAAAGGCAGGCACAAGTTCATTGATAGCAAGGTTAATTTCCATGAGGCGGTTGTAATCCTGTAATTCCTGCCACGGCAAACAGAACTGCAAGCCTTCAATATCTATCATTTATTTTGAATAATAGATACATTTGTTATCTATTAGTAACCAATTTAATCTGTGTTGCAAGTTAATGTTAATCGAATTAATGTATATACAACTGAGGTATAGTTCTAATATCTTTTGATTAAATGGAGAAGGAGGGACATGTCAAACATAATAAATTAATAAATTCAATAACATTGTTTATTAAAGAACCATAAACATAATAATTTTACGCACAACTAAATCGGAATATCCAAAAAGGAGGAGACGATGATGACGGAGATTACTTGTATCAATTGCGGCGCTGAGGGCGTATTAAATGTGCATGGTTTAAATAATTATGAGTCTTTGAAAGTATTCAAACGAGTGGGGCGTAATCATGTCTCGGGTCATCTGCACTATCAGTGCCCGGTTTGCAAAATCATTCTCCTGGTCGACCCTGTTCTGATCCGTGAAAACGATCATATTTTTAAAATTAATGAAACAGATTATCCACTCATGCCTCTGGGCTCAACAAATGCAAACAGTTTCTCCGAAATTTATCCTGAACTTCGGTAAATGTCGTTATTTAACGCTTCCGAGTAAGCGTCAATCCAAAGTTGAGGAACAGATAAATGTGAACCTTGGTTCAATTTTGGATTGACGCTTGAACGTTTTATAGAAACAGCATTATGTAATGATAATATCTTACCTTTACAAATCGCAAGGCATGCCAGGCACGGATAAATCTGCTTTTTAATATCTGTAACCAATGGCGGCGCCACAAGAGAATCTTTCCGAATACCGCCCTTCGATATTCAGATGGAATCCCTTGGCCAGTGGCACATCAACGCCGGCAAATCCTCCGGCAATCGCCTTGTTTTCCAGGGAAATCTTCTGCGTGCCAAATTTAAGTCCGGCAATGTCGGCGGAAAGGTTGGCCTTGGCCTCCGAGTAATAAATATATGGCCCGGCGTATAGTTTGATATCATAAGGGGCGGTCACCTGGAAACCAATACCAAAGTTCACATCCCAAAGATCCCGTACCTTGAGGTCGGCCGTAAAAGGCGCGCCGGCGTCGGTTCCCGCAACCTCGCACTTGAAATGTTCGAAGTAATAGCTGCCCTGAAGAAAAGCGCCTACTCCGAATATTTTATTGACCGGCAAAAACCCCTTTGCCCCCAGGGTGCCGAAAAATTTCCAGTGCTCGGTAAAATCGCGGTCGGAAGATATTATAGTGGAACTGTTATTGGAAGCAAAAGCATCGGAAATGGTTAAATCCGAAACGCCGATTCTTCCGTATATTTCCCAGCGATTCTGCCCACCGTAGGACACCTGCGAGTAGACCTGATTTTGCCGGAAGACATATTGAGCGTTATCCTCGAATTTATCCTCCTGGTAAGAATAACCGATGGCGGTGTTTAATCCTCCGGCTTCCCGGGAAATGGTTTGCGGCGGGCCAAAAGGTCCCGAAGCGGAAGCGGCGCCGCTCCCGGCAAAAATCAGCAATAATGTTAACACGGAAATAAAATAGTTTTTCGTAGCCCGACCATCCTTTCTTTTATATCAATTTGCACCACTCTTCGTTAGGTTTTGCTCAAGCTGCACTCCGGCTGCTCCAGCCTTGTTGTTTTTTCTCTTAATTTGCTTTTTCCGGTATTGAATGTAGGCGTCACGCATCGCCACATAGGGATCAATGGCTGCTTCTTTAAGTGATTCATAATCACCGATACTTAGAGAGGTACGGTTTACCACTTCCACAACTTTGGTTCCCGTCGGATAATACCAGGGAGTTATGTAAGATAATGGATTGAGAAAATATTTTCCGGCCAGATCAATTGTATCCCGTGGACTGGAAGGCCCGAAAACCGGCCAGACCAGATAAAACCCGTGACCCACTCCGTAGGATGCCAGCGTCAATCCCAGATCGGTATCCTGCATCTTCAGATCCAGCTCCTTGCTCGAGGCGGGGTCCATCAGCCCGCCGATCCCCCAGATAGTATTGACGCCGAATCTCCCGGCTTCCGTAGCGGCGCCGCTGAAATCGGCCTGAAGCAGGCAGCTGAGGAAGCGGATCGGAAATCCGAGATTGGTAAAGAAATTTTTGACGCTTATACGGGCCGGTTCCGGAACAACTTCCTTGTAACCCTGGGCAACCGGTTTAAGCATCCAGAAGTAAAGCTTATCGTTAAATTGGAACATGGCCCGGTTGAATAGCTCCAGAGGATCGGCGATTTCCACCTTTTCTTCTTTAGTTATAGCATCGGCATACTCGCCGTTCTGATATTCTTCTTCAAAGGGATCGGCCGTCGTGTCCGCCGTTTCCGCAGCGGGCTCATTGACTTCATCGGCAACTGCAACCGCCTGAGAAGCTTTCGTATTTGCGGGGGCTGCAATGGAATCAGATCCGTAAACCGGCCCCCCTGCCAGAAAAATAAACAGGAAAATTGAAAGTAGGTACGATTTCATAAAACTTCATCCCTTTTATAATGAAACGGAATTAATGAGTCTTTACCTTTTTACGCAATATTTCCAGTAACTGTTCCGGCGTGTTGCTGGCCAGAATGTCATTAAACTGAGTTCGATAGTTTTGAACGAGACTGACGTTTTCCACGACCACGTCATAGGTTTTCCACTGATTGCCTTTGCGGATCATCCGGTAGTTGATCGGAATTTCCTTGGAGGGAGTGATGATTCTCGACTGGATTTCCGCCTGGTTCTCCGAAATCATGGTTTCCTTATAGAAATTAACTTTCTCGTTGGAATAGGCCAGAATTTTGTCGATATAGGCTTTTTCCAAAACCTGCTCAAAGAGATTCACAAATTCCGCACGCTGCGCCGGGGTGAACTTATTCCAGTTGCGCGCCAGCGTGCGCCGGGAAAATTCAATTTCATCAAACATGTCTTTGTAGATAACACGGAGTTTTTCTTTCTTTATTTCTTTAGCCGCCGGACTTTTTAATTTGGGATCCCGCAGCACTTCCAGTACTCTGTTGACGGCGCTTTGCGCCGTATTCAGCGGAATACCGGCATAGACCGGAACAGTCAGGACAAAAACCATCAATATACTTAATATTGCCAACCGCTTTTTCATTATTCAACCTCCGCAACCTATTACTTTTCCTTTTCTTTTTCCTTTTTCACTTCGCCAAAAGCATATTTGCTGATTAGTTGTTCAATATCCACCGCCGCCTGGGTATCAATAATGACGCCGTTATTGGGAAGCAGATCACCGCCGCCGCCCGGATCAATGCTGAGATATTTATCGCCGATGAGCCCTTCCGTCTTGATAGAGGCGATGGCGTCATCGTAGATTTTAATATCTTTATTGAGCCTCATTTTTACTACGGCCTTGAGATCTTCCTGATCCATCGTAATATTCTCCACGCGTCCGACTTCGATACCCAGAATATTAACCGGAGAACCGATTCTCAAGCCGGCAACGGTGGTGAATTTGGCGGTCAGCCAGTAGGAATCACTTTTCAGGAAATCAACTTTCCCGAGTTTTACGGTCATGTAGCCGACGCAGAGCAGACCGAAAACAACAAAGATTCCTACAACTGTTTCCATAGCATACTTTTTCATCTCTTCTCCCTTCGCCTTTCTATGCAACGCAGCCGCCCTATTTCCTTTTGTTGAGCTCTGGCCGATTCAATTACCGAGTCTATTTCATCAAAAGGCCGCCCCTGAGCAACTCCCGCCAGGATACTGAGATCAACGCATTGCCCCGGAGGCACCAGTTTGCGGTACAAAGCCCAAATCTCGTTGTTCCCTTTTTCCTGAAAATCTTTAATGAAATCCTGCAGGACGACTTGAATATCCCCAAGTTCAGAATAAGGAACCATTGTAATAAATTCATTCAAACGATGGCGGGTAGAAAAGCCGCCCAGGGAACCAAAATGTTTATCAACATATAATCCCATGGCATGAATAGCCTCCTGCGCCGCATCGTGTCCTAATTTGGCGATAATTTCGTTCAGTTCTTCCAAAGCAAAAATTATAACGCAGTATTTTTCCCCCATCTCTTTTCGCTTCATCTGAACGCGATTAAGAATTTCAAACTGCCGTTTGGAGTAAAGGCCGGACAATTCCTTTTGCAGCGCTTCCAGACTATAGATAACTTCGTCCTTGAAGGGGTGATCGAAATTCTCCAATTCTTCCGGCGTACCCTGGAAAACTATCTGACGATCATAGAGGGCCAGAATGCGGTTGGAAATAAAATACACATCCGGTATCTCGTGGCTGACCAGGATGGCGGTAAAGCCGAATTTTCTCTGGTACTGCGCTATCATGGTGAGGATGGCATTTTTACGGACCGGGTCCTGACCGGAAGTCGGTTCGTCAAAAAGGACTATCCGGGGATCGGTTATCAATGCACGCGCCAGTGCTACACGCTTTTGCATCCCTCCGGAAAGTTCAGACGGGTACTTGTGAACGGCGTCGCCAAGTTCCGTTTGTTCAATCCGCGCCAGAACACGCCGGTCAATTTCCGCCTTGCTGAGGTTTGTCGTTTCAAGAAGAGGCAGCGCGACATTTTCATAGACGGTCATAGAGTCAAAGAGCGCGTTGTCCTGGAACATGTAGCTCATTTGAGCGAAGGAGGAGATAATCTCCTTTTTTTTCATTTCGGCAAGCGGCTTGCCCCGGAAAAGAATAGTCCCTTCTTCAGGCTTCATAAGCCCGATCATCTGCTTCAGAAGCACACTTTTGCCGGAGCCGCTGAGGCCAATAATTGTCGTCACCTCTCCTTCATAAATCTGCAGATTGACGCGTTCCAGAACCGTCTTGGTTCCGAAGCGTTTGATTACATTTTTAAATTCTATCAGGGGAATTGCCATTTTTTCTCTACATCAGCAGTGAAGTTACAATATAATCCGAAACCAGGATCAAGACACAGGAGATTACAACGGCTGAAGTGGTGGCCAGACCAACCGCTTTTGCTCCGCGCCCGTCCGTCCGCATGTGAGCAAAATAACCCTGGTAACAACAAACGGTGGAAACGATCAACGCAAAAACTATCGCTTTAGTAAAACCATTGGTTATATCACTCATTTCCACGTAAGCCTTGACGCTGTGCGTATAAACACCGGCATTCAAACCCAGCAGGATAACACCGGAAATGTAACCGCCGATGATGCCGACAAGATCAAACACGGCCGTGAGCAGGGGAAAGCTGATAAATGCGGCGGTAATTTTGGGGCTCACAAGATACTGAAGCGGATTGATCTGCATAGTGTGCAATGCGTCAATCTGCTCGCTGATTCGCTGAATGCCGATTTCCGCCGCGATGGCCGAACCGGCGCGGGCCGTAATCATTATGGCGGTAAGCACCGGCCCCAGTTCCATGATGAGTGAAAGAGATACCAGAGAACCGACGGCGCCCTGCGCTCCGAATTTAACCAGAGCATGATAGGATTGCAAACCCAGCACCATTCCGGTGAACAAGCTCACCAGCATGATAATGGTCATGGACCGTGCCCCGATGTAATAGACTTGCTGCAGCGTTTTGAAAAACTGCTTGCGCCCGAAGATTTTTACAATTGCCAGGCACAGAAAGATTGTCGCCGCGCCAAGATGATTGACTCCGCTGATTACACTACGACCAATGAGGGTGAACGGCCGCAACAACAAAATATCCTCCTGTTGTTTTTTTTCATTTTCCAGTCTGTTTTGTCTGGTTTCATTAATCGCCATGAGGTTGGATTTCCTTTAATGTTAATAACTCATAACGGCGGGTGATGCTAACATTGACAACTATATTTGGCAAGAACTTCCTGAAGCGCAAAGAGAAGAAAAATGCGGCGGATATTTACGCTCCGGGCCGGGACCGGCACCTTTTCGACAATGCCTTTGGGAACGCAAGTGGTCTAATACATTATAAAATACGTAAGACGATGATCCCGGTAAAATTTTTTTTGCGCTTCAGGTAAGCAACTAGTGTTGCGGCGCTGACAACCACCGCACCTTCCTTACTGGATGCGTGCAGCAGATGCAGACTTTTCCCCTGCCGGAGGGCCAAGCCGACATGAGCGACATCCAATCCCTCTTTATCGACGGTAAAAGCAATGATATCTCCCGGGTGTATTTTCTCTGCCTGCTGACTGACTTTATCCCTGGGAATTAAACGGATAACCCGGCGGGAAATGTTTTTTTCCGTAAAGAGCATTTTTGCGAATTCATTTTCATCAGCCAAAGCACCGTAGGCCTCCCGGTGGGCCGTCATGTAGTTGATTTTTTTGCGTAGATTGACCGCCCCCAGCTTCCGGGAAACATCCTTTAAGATCTTCTTTTGCTCGTTATCCCGCACCCAGTCGGTAAAATAATGCAGGCGGGAAGAGTAACCGTCGATGATACCCCGCCGATAACGGATCAAGCGCAGGAAATGCTTAAATTCGGATGAGGATATTTTCCCGTTCGCAACACAACGGGTTAACGCCAGCACCGTTTCCATCAATGTGAAGCAATCAAATTCAACAAAATTGACGACTAATTTTTCTTTACGCCCGGAATCCAGAGTTCCCGGCTTATAGGGAGCTCCCAGGAACCAGCGGCCGATCGCACACGCCAGATCACCGGGGGGCAGATTGCTCCTCCGGAAGAACTGCTGGAAATGAGTCAGGTTAAACTGAAAGTTCCTTTGCAATGTATACCTTTGATGGACTCGCAAAAAGTCGTAAAATTAACAATTTTCAGGCGACCTCGTAAAAAGGCCGCAGGCAAGGCGCGCGAATACCGAGGAATGAAGCGTACTTAGGGTACGCTGCAGTAACGAGGGATGAAGCGCAACGCAGCATCCGGCCTTTTTACGAGGTCGTCACTTTTGGTTGCCGTACCACTTCCAAACGCCGTTTTCCTTAATAATCATGGAATTATCGGTCAACGGCACCGCCACCGCCCCCAGAATAACCGAACCGTCAATAAAGGCGATTCCGGAATTGTTTCCCGGTGTGAGTTTCGTTAATTTAATTTCATATTTGGTTACATAGTTGACGGTCTTACTCAATATCTCAAGAAACGCCTTCCTGTTGTAGCCATCCTGTTTAAAATCAGCGGCGTAATGCCGGCTGATCTTTTTCATGTCATGGGACAGCATATCTTTGCGAAACTGATCGAGAAAAGACTGCACGTCCTGGGGAAGATCGACGTGCGGAGCTCTGTAGTTATCGACTTTTTCCAGCGGACCGACGACTTTGGAATTAAGGACGAAACTGACGACGTCCTGCGAAAAAGGGCCCGGAAAATCAGTATGAATGAAATGACCCGCACCTTTATATATTTTGACCAGAGGGGGATTACCCGCATTTTTTAAGTCGTCATAGAAAGGCTTGATTACTTCCCATTTCAAGTCGCTCTTGCCGCTGAGCGAAGAGGGTATAAACGGCTCTTTCTCGCCGTAGGTCAGAAAAATGGGCGCCTTGATGTTCTTCAGTTTTTTGGTCAGGCTGTCAGGATCATCGCGGAGCACTTCAACCCCCAGTGAATAAATATCCCGGGCATCTGCCGCGCAGTAATTGTAGTGTTCTCTCTTATCGCCGTAGTTCAGGGCGATACGGACTTCGGTAAAATATCGGGCATATTCGGTATCATTAATAAAAAACCCTGTTTTTGACGGTTCAATCCGGCCCGTTTGGGGATTTTTCTGCTTGAAGTAGGCAAAATTTCTCCAGTATTCTTCATCCTGCATCAAGCCCAGCTTTAAACGATCCCCCCAAACCCGCTCCCACGACTTCATATCTTTCAGCGAATCGTCAAACAGGAGCTTTTCTTTTCCGCCAAGCGTTATTTTGGCCGGATATTCCTCCAATCCGTCTGAACTTTCCAAAATTATTTTTTCCACTGCTTCGGGATAGGTCAGGGCATAACCCAGGACCCATTGACCGCCCAGCGAGTGCCCTAAGTAGGCAGCTTTCTTTACTCCCAACTGATTCACGATGATGTCGTGGACGACTTCCCGCGTGTCCTGCAGACTGCGGGAAAGAGGCTTATACAGATTGCCCGGAATGGATTTCCCGCAGTGGGGCAAATCGGGGACGATAACCCGCAAACCATTGTCCAGAGCAACTTTCATAACATGGCCGAAATATGCTCCAAAGCATCCTTTGCCGTGGATGAGCACCAGAACTTTCGGATCGGAATTACGGCCGCGATATTCGTCCATATAGGCAACTTCCCATAAAATTCCCTTGCTGTCCCTGGCCTTGGCGTATTTGACGGCGTACGGATATTTGACCTG
>DAOQVG010000039.1:0-10230 GCA_035341435.1 Smithellaceae bacterium | reverse complement strand
ACCGCGCAGTGAAATTGACGGGCCGTTTCGAGGACCTTGTGCAAGCCGCCCATATTCACCTCCCAAGCCAGCTGCGGATTTTGCTCCGCCGCCGCCGACAGCACCGAGGCCAGATGAAAAATTGTGCCGATCCGGTATTTCCGCACTACCTGCCGCAGGGCATCGGCATCCCGAACATTTATGCTGCAATAGGGGCCGCTTTCCAGCAGTTCGGCGTCGGGCTCCCGCCGGTGTCCTGCCGCAACAACATTAGCGTCTCCGTATTGCCGCCGCAGGGCTATCGTCAATTCGGAGCCGATCTGACCGGTAGCACCGGTTATCAGAATATTTTTCATCGTATTATTTTTTCTTCGCGAACGCTTTTGCCTGCATTGAATAACAGATCGAAAGCCCGGTTTTGATCTTTTCTTTGCATAATCATTTACCCCCCTCTTTTGAAAGATACATGACCATCAACGCCTGCCAATACTTGTACCGTATGTCAAGTTAGAATTCTGCAAATTCAATCATTACCTGGTGCAGATACAATTTAGCATAAAATTAACATTTTGAAAAACAAGGATTGGAGGAAAAGCAGAAGATAGATGTCCGGCCGGCGGGCCGCAAGCCGGGAGGAATCCAGGCACGATTTTGTTGACATCCGGAGAAGCTGATCCTATGCTTTTTTCCTCAAAAGAAAGTTCCTGGCAATCAATCATCCGACGGGAAGCGGTTATGGCTATTGCACAACCTATATTCGGCATCGTTGTTCTCATCCTTTTTGCATGGCTTATCAGCGAGAATCGCCGCAGCGTGAAACCGGTCGAGGCCGCCCTTGGCCTTGCGGTGACAATCCTGTTGGCGGTTATCATGCTCCGGATTCCCTTTTTTCGCCATATCTTCGGCATTCTCAATACGGCTGTGGGATTGCTGGAAGAATCAACAAGAGCGGGGACAACCTTCGTCTTTGGCTATCTGGGCGGCGGTGAGCTTCCATTTGATGAAAAAGCGCCGGGAGCGAGCTATATTTTCGGCCTGCAATCATTGCCTGTCGTTCTTGTAATCAGCGCCCTTTCATCGCTGCTCTTTTACTGGCGCATCCTGCCGGTTATTGTCCGGGCTTTTTCGTGGTTTTTTCAAAAGACCCTGCGAGTCGGCGGCGCGGTGGGGCTGAGCGCGGCGGCCAATATTTTCCTCGGCATGGTTGAAGCGCCTCTCTTTATTCGACCCTATTTGAAGGAGATGACCAGAAGCGAACTTTTCGTCACCATGAGTTGCGGTATGGCCGGTATAGCGGGAACGGTGATGGTGCTTTACGCATCGGTGCTGAAGACGGCAATTCCGGATGCCATGGGCCACATTTTCGTTGTGTCCATCATCAGTATCCCCGCAGCGATAATGATCGCCAAAGTGATGGTGCCGGAGACGGGAAAAATAACCAACGGCAGAATCACCCCTCCTCAGGCCGCGACCAGTTCCATGGACGCCATCGCGACAGGCACGACACAGGGTATTTACCTGCTCATTAACATTATCGCCATGCTGGTGGTGCTGGTGGCTCTCGTGGCTCTGGCCAACGCTCTTTTGGGTTTGCTGCCCAACCTTGGGGGCAAACCGGTCAGTCTGCAGGGTATTCTCGGCTGCATCATGGCTCCCGTGGTCTGGCTCATCGGCATTCCCTGGAATGAGGCCCAAACGGCGGGTTCCCTGATGGGCACCAAAACCGTCCTCAATGAAATGATCGCCTACCTTGATATGGCCAAAATTCCACCCGAGGCATTGAGTCCGCGCAGCAGGCTCATCATGATGTACGCCTTGTGCGGATTTGCCAACTTCGGCAGCCTGGGAATCATGATCGGCGGTATGGGCAGTATGGCGCCGGAACGCCGCGGCGAAATTATCTCCCTGGGCATCAAATCGATCATTTCCGGCACGCTCGCTACTCTGATCACCGGGGCAATCGTCGCCATAGTCTACTGATCTACCGATTGCCGGCAAGAGGGAAAAGGCGCTGCTTCCAGCTTATTTTACCACCAGTAAGGATAGCGGTACCACGGATAGGGACGCCACGGATAGAAAAATGGATCATAGTACCAGGGATCATAGTAGTACGGCAGCTTTTCCCTCTTTTCCCAGAGACGAAGTTCCTTTGATTCGACAACCGGATAGATGTAGCGGCGCTCGCCGATCGGCCGTTCCTCTTTACCGGCAATAGTTCCGGCAACCGTTATTTCACGATCCTTGCTGTAAATGGAAGGGTCGAGAAATCCCCGGTACCGAATGAGAAACCGGCCTGCCGATTTGTCCAGTTCCTTGGGGCGTTTCTGAAAATCAAGCTCCGTCTGCCTGACCACAATCTGGGTGTCGTCGGATCTTGTGATGGTCTCAATAATAACACCACCCCAGATAACGGCTTCTCCTTGCAGCTTTTCCGGGGATTGGAGAACCTCGCTGAAGGTGATTTCCTTTTTTGCCTCCTGCATGACCTGCGGCGAAAAAGGTGCGCAGGAAACGATGAATATTAACAGCAGAGGAATCAATAGTCTTGGTTTCATTGGAAAATCTCCACACCTGCACCGCCTCCGGCGCCGTGGCTCCCACCGCCGACACCAATGCCGATGCCGAATCGCGGAGTGCTGTAAGCGTCTTCAGGTTTCCAGAGGTAGTGCTCTTTGGCCGTAAGCAGAGGATAAGTATAATTGACCTCTTTGAGCGGCCGGACAACCTTGCCGTCAACCTGTCCCACAACCGTCAATTTTCTGCCGGTCGCATAGATGGCGGGATCGAGAAAACCCGGAAAGCGAACGAGAAACCGGCCCGACGACTGGTCTGCATCCGCTGGTTTCTGCCAGTAGTTCAGCGGCTTTTCCAGAATCTCGATCCAGGTATCGTCGGCCTTGACGGTCGTCGCAATGATTTGTCCGCCGAGCAATACGACTTTGCCTTTAAAGGCATTGGGGTTCTGACGAAGCGCCATAAAGGAGATGTTTTTGTCTACGGTGCCCATGGTTTTCTGCGAGATGACGGGAGCGCAGGCTGACATCAACACCAATAAACACGCGATGGAAACGATCCTTTTGACCATTATCGACCTCGCTTTCCAAACGGGGCTTGTTGTCCGTTTTCGTTGCTACGGTATCGCCCGTTTTTTCATTGATGAGAATGACCTTTTTGAAATGTGGTTTGATTATAAGAAAAAATATTCTGCACGTCAATGAGAAACAGTTTCCTGCACTGCGGCGAAGGAGTAAAAGTGGTGTAGGCTATGAATATGCTTTTTAAATATTTGGTATGAGAAATGCTAATAACTGAATAGACATAAAAACTATCTTCACGTAGGCAATAATTTTCTTGTAAAGGCAGCGTACAGGAAAATTTTACCAATGTCTGGAAAATTTATCCGGCCCTTCACCAACAGACGCTGGAGCCCTAACCGGCAGAAAGAAAACGTAATTAAATTATAAAAACGTTGAGGTAACAAAATGAAAGCCAAGAACGAATCGGCGAAATTACTGACGGATTATTTTGAAGAAGCAAGAAAGTCATTCGTCACCCGGATGAAAACAGAAGATGAGGAAAGAATAAATCTTAAGATAAAAATAGCAACTTATATAATCTATGAATTATCCCATTCCACCCCATCCTGGTTTAAAATCTATTTTTTATCAAATATTGCTAAAAATTCCGATAAGATGAATATTTTTAAGAGCAAAAAAATATTGAAAGTGGAAAATGAATTTTTTAACAGTATCGGAGATTACCTGATAACTATGGAAGCGGAAGTTCCCTACGCCCAAAAAATTCTGGCTCCGTTAACGCAGGAATGGGACAAAAAGGAATTTTGGAAACCGGTTGTCGCCGATGCTTTTCTCCTGGTGGATGTTTACTTCGCTTCATCTCCGGAATTGAGCCAAAACGACATCAACACAACCGCAGAGGAAAAAACAGAAAAAAATACCAACAAACCGGATCTGTTTCCAATTTTAAGTGAAAACTCCGCAGCGCTTTAGACATTTTCGATGAACTGCCGTATAATTAAAGAAAGTAAGAAAACAGTTTACCCTCTCCGGAAGGTAAACTGTTTTTTTCTAATCATATTTACAGCTTGCACTGTCTCATATTGGTCAGCTGAACGTAATGCTCCCTCTCCTTGTCAATGAGGCCGTCAATAGCCTCATGCTGATCCTTCGGCACCAGGCGTTTGATGTTTTCATAAAAGGAGATGGAATCGAGTTCACGTTTAGCAGCCAGCGCAAGGGCTGAACAGGCATCCTTGACTTCCGCCAAATCCTTGTTGACGGCCTCCTGGGTAAAAACAATATTATTATCTATGTAATTGCGAAGATATTGCGCATACTCGCCGACATACGTTTCCTCCGGTATGGATTTCTCCAGATCAGCAAAAATCTTATCCAGGGTTTTCTCATATTTTTCCTCTTCTGCGGCCAGTTCGGCAAACAGCTCTTTTGCTTCCTGATCCTTTACAAGCTGGATGGCGTAGCGGTAAAAATTTGCCCCGTTCTCATGTATGCGTTCGGCTAACTCGACTACTTCACTCGCAGTAAATAAATACATGGCAATCCTCCTTCTATCCATTTTATGATCGGTTTATTAATTGTAAAAAACATTTTTCAATAAATAAACAAATATTTACACCAAATTAAAAACTAAATTAAACACAGCGGTCTTTTGTGTCAATGTAACACATTACGCTGTTGATTACCCTCATCTTCAAAGCTGTTCCGAACATAAAAAAGGCAGCCATATGAAATATGGCTGCCCTGTAAATTCTGCACCAATGACGCGCTTACTTTACCAGCATGACAGGACCTTTGGCTTCTCTTAAGACTCTTTCGGAAACACTGCCCAGGCGGGTAAGTATTCCCTTTTTACCATGCGAAGCGATAACGATCAGGTCGATTCCTTTATCTTTCTGCTCGGCCACGATAACTTCGGCTGCATCTCCTTTCTTGATATCGAAAACAATTTCGATATCTTTCGACGCACCTATCGCCGCCACTTCCTTCTGCAGTTTTTCTTCTGCAAATTTCCTGCTCTGATCCTCGAGCTGCATAACTACTGCAGTGTCAAGGCAATAGTCCACCGAGCATTGGGCTATTTCATCAATGACATGAAGGAGATAAATTTTCGATTTGTTTTGTACCGCGATATCCACTGCTTCCTTCAACGCTTTGTCCGAATAACCCGAAAAATCCGTGGGAACGAGAATACTTTTTGGTGCAAACATTTTGAAGCCCTCCTTTCATTTTAGCTGTTTAAGAATTGATGTAATCCATAAATTGTTGAGGGAATACCTCGCGGGATAACTTCCACCCAAATTCTATGGCTCCTGCTTTGCCGACATCTTTTAAAAATTAATAAAACCCTTTTTATCAAGCATAGATTTCATTTTCTCATACTAAGGGGCTTTTCTTCAATGTTTTTTTCATTTTCCGGTATTCATTTTCCTCCTTCGGTTTTGAAGTTGACCACATCAACAATACAGACCGCTTTTCTTGTTATAATTAAGAGCTCGCCGACATCACTTAATTTCTTAATAAAAACATCGTTATAAAATAATTTAACAATCCACGGCCTGCTGTCAACGCATCAAAAAAACCAGCCGGATTTTAATTACGAAAATGAGCGGCAGCAACCGAATTTAAAGCCGGTTGTGGAAAATTCAGCGGCAGTGATCGGTGTTTTCCTGCCAGCTCACTATATAATCGAGAGAATTAACAGGAGGGGCATTTTCTTTGATTATCCATTGGCCGCTGATTTTCAATTCGCGCAATGTAAGTTCGAAATGATTCATGGCGATGCCCATGTCCAGATCCTGGATGTAGACGTCCCGTAATTTGTAGCCGAACGCCCGCTGCAGGTAAAAATGATAAGTATTCCCGGCTTCGTCCTGCAAAATGCGCCAGGGCTGCCTGTTGCAGGCTGACGGGGCAAGACGGACGTTTTCGAGAGCTTCGGAATATTTTCCGGCCAGGGCCGGAGTTAATGGTATGGAAAAATTCCCCGCAAAAAAGACCAGCGGCCAGGGTTTGCGGCGATCGGACCGGGCGGTCAGACGGAATATCTTTTCAGTTAAAGATTTCCGGTGGGCCGGATAACCGATGGGGCTGATCGCCGGGAGGAGTTCATTTTTCTGCAGATTGACCGCCCGGCCAAAACCGCCGGCGCTTAAAGTGCCCGCCAGCCAGCAGGTTCCCAGCCCGAGTGCAGTTGCCTTCAGTATTAAACTTTCCATGCAGTAGCCGTAATCTTCAACTGCTTTAAAGCCCTTTTTTACTTTTCCGGCCAGGAAAAGCCGAGCGTTCTTAATCACACCGTAGGTGCCGAGATTTTGCCATCGCGCCGGATCGGTCATATCGAAATGAATTAATTGAAATTGAGGTTTGTTGCCGAATGGTCCCCTGTGTTCCGCCGCCACAAGTTTTTCCAGTTCCTCCCGGAGATTTTCCGCCACCGGTGTATCCGCGTAAGTCCGGCAGGAGACGCGTTGTTGAATTAGTCGGGACATTTCCGGCATAATCACTCCCGGGAAAAATGTTGTTGGCAAAAAGACGCAGTAAATGTACTATAAGTAGCCTGAAAAGAAAAACATTTTTACAGGAATCAATTTAATTGACCATGCCGTACCGGTTTCCAGGGCCAATGAAAGAGCGCCGCCGAAAGAGCCGCCTGGCGAATGCAAAAGAACAAAAGGAGTTACACATGAAACTGGCAAATGTTGAAGAAATGCGCCTGATGGATCAGCGGGCCATGAAAGAGCTGGGAATCAGCGAGGAAATACTGATGGAAAATGCAGCGCTGGCGGCAATCCATTTATTGCAGAAAGAATTCGGCATCCGGGGCAAAAATTTTGTCATCTTTTGCGGCTCCGGAAACAACGGCGGTGACGGCCTTGCTGTCGCCCGTTTAATTCATTCCAACGGCGGGTCGGCCATGGTGTATCTTATCGGCGACAGCAAAAAATACCGCGGTGCAGCCAAAACAAATCTGGATATTATCTCCAAATTGCCCGTTGAAGTCGTCAGCCTTGAGACGGCGGCGGACGCGCGCAAAAAGGTGGCGCATTGCGACATGATTATCGACGCCATCTTCGGCACGGGGCTTGATCGGGAGGTAAAAGGTCTGGCCGCCGATGTTATCGACCTCATCAATAAAAGTTCGCAAAAAGTATTATCCCTAGATATTCCTTCCGGGATTAACGGCAATACCGGCGAAGTTATGGGGACAGCGGTCAAGGCTAATTACACGGCAACTTTCGGTCTGCCGAAAATCGGTAATTTGCTTTATCCCGGTTATGAGCTCTGCGGAAAAATTTTTGTTACGCACATTTCTTTTCCTCCTTCCTTTTATTGCGCCCGGGAACTCAGGGTGGAAACAAACAGTCATATTGAGCTGCCGCCAAGGCCGGCGGAAGCGCACAAAGGTTCCATGGGCGACATTCTTTTTATTGCCGGCGCCGCCAATTACTACGGCGCTCCTTATTATGCGGCGATGTCCTGCTTGAAGTCCGGCGGCGGCTATGCGCGGCTGGCGGCTCCGCAGTCAATCGTCGGCAAACTGGCGGCCAAGGGGAGAGAGATTGTTTATCTGCCGCAGAAAGAAACAGCCGCCGGAAGTATTGCGCTGGATAACAAACAGCAGTTACTGGATGCGGCCGCCGGGGTTGACATGGTCGTCATCGGCCCCGGTTTATCGCTGAACAGCGAAACAGTGAAGCTGGTGCGGGAGCTTTGTGCGTCCATAGAAATCCCCATTTTAATCGACGGCGACGGTCTTACGGCAATTGCCGAGAATAATTCCCTCCTGCCGTCCCGGAAGGCGCCGACAATTCTGACGCCTCATATGGGAGAAATGGCCAGGCTGACCAAAAAACCTGTTGCGGAGATCAGCGCCCATAAGATAACAATTTTACAGGAGGCTGCAAAAAAACTTAATTCGATCATTGTGTTAAAAGGCGCCCATTCCTTAATCGGCCGGCCGAACGGCAGTGTTTATGTAAATCTGAGCGGTAATCCCGGTATGGCCACCGCCGGTTCCGGCGATGTGCTGACCGGCTGCATTGCCGCCATGTTCGGCATGGGGCTGGAGCCGGAAGAGGCGACGCGCAAGGGGGTTTTCCTGCACGGCTACGCCGGCGACCTGGCCGCCGCAGCAAAAGGAGCCGACGGCATTACGGCCAGTGATATTCTGGATTTTCTACCCCTGGCCTTGAAAAATGACCGCGCCGGCAATATCGAGGCGAGCTATTTCGCCCCGCCGGTTATTTAACCAAGTAAAAACAGAGAAATGATAAAAAGAATCAGGTACTGCAGCAAGTTGATCACCGGGTTGAGCGCACCGATGTAGAGCAGACCAATAATGATAAAGAAGCCGAATGGTTCTATCTGCAGAAGAAAGCGGCGCACAGACTCCGACGTAAAACCCATTAAAATTTTCGAGCCGTCGAGCGGCGGTATCGGTATCAGATTGAATGCGGCCAGCATAATATTGATGCGGGCGAAGATATACAAAATTTGCTCCATCATACTGGTTTGCGGCGGTTCAATAATCTTATAGAGCAGAAGAGCTATAAAAGCGCAGATAATGTTGGTGACGATGCCCGCCGAGGAAACAAAAATCAGACCTTTGCGGCGGTCGGGAATATTTTCCAGGTTGACGGGAACAGGCTTGGCCCAGCCGAAGCCGAAAATCAGCAGCATCAGGCTGCCGATGGGATCCAGATGCTTGATCGGGTTGAGGGTCAGACGTCCCATCCATTTGGCTGTCTGATCGCCCATTTTATAGGCAACCCAGCCGTGAGCCAGTTCATGAAAAATCACGGAATACAACAAAAGCACCGTCAATATTAGAAACGATACCGGATCCCTGAGCAATAAGTTGATCAGTCCCATACGATAATAAACACCTTCAATAAATTTTGACGTAATTCCAATTCCAGATCAAGCGCTACCTTTGTTGGCGTCGTCGTCGGCTTCCTCAGCGTATGTATAATACGCCTCGTCGCCTCTGTCCCCCGCTGGCGGGGGTAGGGGGTGGTTGCCGCCGCGGTATCATCATTGATTTGGAATTGGAATACATGGCCGTTTTCACAATTAACCACCTTTTGGCGATTCAATGATCGTGATCGGGCTTTATTTCTTTTTGTGAGAAAAGGCCGCATTCCATGTCGGAATTAAGAAAAACATCCACCGAGGGCATCCGGGCGGATTTAAAACCGATAATGCGGCAGCCGTAAGGATACCGCTGGTTGTGGGTAATATAAAAATGTTCGCAGAAAAAACAATTAATGTGCTGCATTCCATCTTTATTTTTATCATTTATATCGTTGGCCATAATTTCTCCGCTCATCTAATCCTCAAAAATATGTTCTAACACCAGTTGAGCTTCCAAACTCTTGTTGGCTTCGTTGATCTTTTCCACCGCTGAATAAACCGCCGTGGCGGCCGATTTTGACGCCCGGGGGAAATATTCGCTCAATGCTTCTTTCAGCTTCTGCGGCGTTGCCGCTAATATTTTATCCCGGAATTCCTGGCGCATTTCGTCGGTAATTCCCGCTATGCTGCGCATCAGGGCGGCGTGGCCGCGGCTGGCCGGATCCATAGGCCGATCAAGCATGCCGATCGTGCTGATGACGGCTTTTTCCATGTCCTCTGCGGAAATTTCATTGCGGGCAAAGAAGTCCTCCGCGTCCTGGAACACCTGAAGCGTTTGCGCCAGGTGCGGGTCGCGATAGGAAAGAAAAGAAAAGAGGCCGAGCGACGGCTCATAAGATGACATCCCACCGTAAGCTCCGCCCTGAACCCGGATGTGCTTGTAGAGATAACTGTTGGACAATTCCCTGGCCGCGACCATCAGCAGGGCTGCGGCAGGATCGACGTATGCCGGCGCTTTCATTACGCGGGCGACGTACGACACTTGCGTCGGCACGGCTATTCCCGCCCGCACCGGAGGCAGCAAAGGCAGCGCCTGCTTTTGTTTGTCCGCCTTTGCCGGCAGCTTGCTCAATAGTCCGCCGATGTTATCCTTCGCCAGTTTCAGACCTGCGGTTTCGGACGTAATATTGATGGTCAGGTTGTCCCGGCTGAAAATCACAGCTTTTAACTGCGCCAGTTTTTCGGCCAGTTCCTGTTTGGTCGAAGAGAAGCTGCGGGCTGCCTGCTGGATAAAACGCAGTTGCGTCCGCCCGTGCCACTGCTCGTCGCGGTACGCCGGTAAGGTGAGCGCCGCTCC
>DAOQVG010000038.1:0-10261 GCA_035341435.1 Smithellaceae bacterium | reverse complement strand
ATTAGTCTCAATAGGCCCTTTTCCGTCTAATGGTTTTCCTGTTGCATCAATGACACGACCAAGCAACGCCTCACCGACCGGCACCTGAGCAATCTTTCCTGTTCTCTTAACGATATCACCTTCTTTAATGTGAGAAACCTCACCCAGAACGGCAACACCTACGTTATCTGTTTCCAGATTAAGGACCATTCCCAAAATACCACCGGGAAACTCTAAAAGTTCCATGGCCATTGCGTTTTGCACACCATAAATTCTCGCAATACCGTCACCGACGGACAAGACACTACCCGTTTCACTTATATCCAGCTTTTTTTCATAGCTTTTTATTTGCTCAGAAATAATTTGACTGATTTCTTCCGCCTTGATATTTTCCATGCCTTATCTTGCCTCCCCTAAGAGATTCCTCATGTTGTTCAATTGATTTTTTATACTGCCATCATAAAGTGTATCGCCAACCCCGATTACTATTCCTCCCAAGAGGGCGGGGTCTTTTTCTACAGTCATTTCTACCTGCCGACCGGTAAGCTTTTCCAAGCTGGCTCTGATATAAGATTGCATTTCGTCGGAAAGAGGGAAGGCAGTCTTCACATTAACCCTTACTCTCTTCAGGGCCTCATCCATCATTTGCCTGTAGCAGGTTGTAATATCCGGCAACGCTTCAATTCTTTTTTTATCAACCAGTAGCTTCAAAAAATTGATTGTCATAGGGGAAAGCTGCAACTTGCCGATGATCTTTTCTACGACATTCTTTTTGACGGCCTGCTCAAATACAGGATTAGCTAAAAATTCACGAAGAGCTTTATCCTGACTGATGATCGAAGAAAAACTTAAGAGCTCGTCATAATAATTTTCAAGCTTCTTTTCTTCAGCCGCAATTCCAAAAAAAGCATTCGCATAACGCTTAGAAATATTGCTGATCAATTTTTATTCACCACCTTCTCCATGTATTCCTTCACAATTGCCTCATGATCCTGCACTGCAATATTCTTTTTAATAATATCTTCAGCCAACTGAACAGAAAGAATCACAGCTTCAGCACGCAACTGATCTGACGCCTTTTTCAATTCCTGAGTTGTTCGCATCTGAGAATCTTCTTTGATCTTCTTGGCAACTTTTTCGGCCTCGTCGATGATCTTCTGTTTTTCGGCGACACCCTGAGCTTTGATCATCTCAAAAATACCGTCGATTTCTGCGGATGCTTTATCTATCTTGTCGGAGTACTCCTTGTACTTCTCTTCAGCTTCCTTCTTCTGCTGAGCGGAATTCTCCAGAGAATCCTTAATATCCTGGCGACGCCCTGCGAAGAAAGCCTTTATCTTCGAAGCCGCCAGCCACCAGATAAGAATTACCAGTGCCGCAAAGTCAATGGTTTTCCACATAAACTCAAACATCTTCTTCCCGTCGCCGCCGTGGCCGCCTTCTTCTGAGGCAAAAGCAACGGAAACAACCAGCAAAAACAAGAAAGAAATGAATGAAACCAGCTTTGCGGACTTAAATATTTTTTTCATTGGACAGACCTCCCCATAACCTTTTCAGCAATCTCTAAAGACAATCTCCTTGATTGGCTGTCCAAGGTTTCACGTGCAGCCTGAACCTCTTTATCCAATTTCTGTTGAAATTCCTGCATCATGATTGGAATTTCATTGCGCACGGCATCAACAATAACCTTGGCTTGATCTGTCCCCTCTTTAATGATCTCTTTCTTTAATTCGGCGGCATTTGCCTTGGCCAGCTTAAGTTTCTCTTCGTATTCAGCGGCTTTCTTATCTACGGATTGATTAAAAAGGATGATCTCGTTTTCCAGCTCTTCGATGTGCTTTTTACGACGATCGATAATTGATAGGATTGGCTTGTAAAGCAGAATGTTAAGAATAAAAATTAACGCCAGAAAGGCTATTATTTGAATAAACAACGTATAATCGGGAAGAACAGTAACCACGGCTTACCTCACATTGTTAATTAAGAACCTCACACACGTAAACAGACTCTGAGCAGACATTTCAATGCTTCTTTCATTTCGCATGAAAATGCCTCTCTCTATTAGAACCGCGGGTTATTAACCATAAACAAGTTTTGCTTGTCAAGCTTTTTTCTAACCAGTGCGGTATTTTTTTTAAGAACAAACGTTGATAATTGTAACGGCAAAACAAAATCGAAAAAAAGAATTGCATCATACTGCTTTGGCTGCTGCAGCTTCCTGACCTTTAACATCCGCCATATGCGATCTTCCTTCGAACAGCGCGCCTTCTTCCATGATAAATACCGGCGTGCTTACATCACCGTAAAACTTTCCGGTGGCATGGATATTAATTTTTTCCTTAACATCAATATTTCCCTGAACATCCCCGCTGATGTAGACGCTGTCGACGGCAATCTTGGCCTTGACGATAGCGCCTTCACCGACAACCAGCGATCCCTGACCATAAACTTCACCCTGGAAATCACCATCGATGCGAACGGCGCCGTTGAAAATGAGCTTACCGATAAATTCGGCTCCCTTGCCTAAAAATGCTTTGACCTCGTCTGCATCTTTCTTTTTTTCCCACATGCGTATCTCCTTGCTGCAGCATTTTTGTTCTAGTTTTTAGTTAAGCATCAAGCAATGACGACGTGCAGAGTCGGCGAAGTTGATGTTGACAGAGACAATCCATTGCTAACGTTGCAAAAGAAATCTGGCCACGCTTATATTCATCAACAATCCGGTGGCCGTCATTAACACCACCATCGCCGAACCGCCATAACTTAAGAAGGGAAGCGGAATTCCGACAACAGGCAATATCCCCAATACCATGCCGATGTTAATGAATACTTCCCAGGATATAAGAGCGGTAATGCCAAACGCGATTAATGTGCCCAATAAATCTCGCGAATGCAAGGCAATTTTCAGGCACCAGAAAATCAAAGACATAAACAAAATGAGCAAAAACAACGCCCCGACAAACCCCCACTCTTCGGCAAAAACGGAAAAGACAAAATCCGTCTGCTGCTCCGGCAGAAACTTTAACTGCGTTTGCGACCCCTTTAAAAAACCTTTACCGAATATCCCGCCGGAGCCTATCGCAATCATTGATTGAATTATATGATAGCCGGCGCCCAGTGGATCATTGTCAGGATTAAGGAACATAATTAATCTGTCCTTTTGATAGTCTTTCAGGAAGTGCCAGCCAAGCGGCAGCAGCATCAGACTTACCGTAAACACGACGGCCACCGATTTCCAGTTGACACCGACAAAAAAAGACATCGAGACGAAAATGATTAATACCACCAGAGCCGTACCTAAATCCGGCTGTTTCAGAATCAGGACAAAAGGCACGAGAACAATCAGAAAAGGGAAAAATAATTCTTTTAAAGTGTAAGATTCGTTGGATTTATGATCATCGAAATATCGTGACAAGGCCAGAATTACCGTCAGTTTCATTAATTCCGAAGGCTGGAAGGAAAAGCCGCCCAAAGAAATCCATCTCTGTGAACCGTGGGTGGTATATCCATAAAGGAAAACAACCAACAGCAGCGCAACGGACAGACCATAGATCACATAGGCAACTTCATTAATTATGCGGTAGTCTACCAGAAAAACGACCACCATGAAAAAAGAACCCAGCAGAACCCACTGAATCTGTCTTAAATAATGAGGAACCTGTATCTCGTCAAAGCTGTAGGCGGCGGAATAGATGTTTATAATGCCAATGGCACAGATGCTCAGGACAAGAGCCAGAAGTATCCAGTCGAAACATTGAAAAATCCGACGATCAAATTTAAAAAAAAGCATAAGCCACCTGAAACAATTTTACCGGAATAATTATCATTGCCGGGCAACTGCCGCTGATTTGTTTTCCAGCGCTGCCTGCGGTTGTTTTATTTTTTTCTTTCCATCAAAATATGCATCCAGAATTTTACGGGCAATCGGCCCGGCGACGGAACCACCGTGTCCGGCATTTTCCACAATTACGGCAATCGCAATCTCCGGCTTTGCCAGCGGTGCAAAGCATACAAACAGTGCATGGTCTCTTTGCAATGCACCGATTCTTCTCTCCCTCCGCTCTCTGTCTTTCTGCGGCAAACCGACCACCTGAGCCGTACCTGTTTTGCCGCAGACATCGGTATTAGGTCGTGCAGCAACTCTGCAGGTGCCGCCCGGTTCATTGACCACTCCCCAAAGGGCGCGGCTCAGTACGTTGATGGTTTCTTTCTTGAGAGACAGATCCCCTTTCTTTTCCGGCAAAAATTCTTTATGAACTTTGCCGTCGATAGTTTCAATGCATTTTACCAATCGCGGCTTCCACAGAGTTCCGCCATTGGCCAGGGCGCTGTATGCGGAGGCAAGCTGCAGGGGAGTCACCAAATCAAACCCCTGGCCGATCGAGATGGATATGGTTTCACCAGCCTGCCAGGGTTGTTTCATTCTGGCCAGTTTCCATTTTTTTGTTGGAATCAGACCGCTTTTTTCGCCGGGCAAATCAATGCCGGTTGCCTCTCCCAAACCAAACATTCTGGCATAGTGAGCAATTGTATCGACTCCCAGTTGTCTGCCGACATTATAAAAATATACATCACAAGATTCAACAATCGCCCTGTGCAGACTGACCGTTCCATGACCACTTTTTTGCCAGCAATGAAACCGTCTCTTGCCGAAATCAAGTGCTCCGTTGCAGAAAAAACCGGTGCCCGGAGTAACTATCCCCTCTTCCAGAGCTGCTGCAGCAACGATCAGTTTGTAGGTTGATCCCGGAGGATATTGCCCGGAAATTACCCTGTTGGACAGAGGATTCAGGGAGTTGCCGATAATCTTGCTCCACTGCTCGTTCGAAACCCCGCTGTTAAATAAATTGGGATCAAAGGAAGGTGAACTGACCATGGCCAGCACAGCACCGTCACGGGGGTCCATTACAACGGCGGCGCCGGCCATGCCCGCGAATGCCTCCCATGTCTTTTTTTGTAAATCGGCGTCAATATTCAGTACAATATTGTAACCGGAAACCGGATCAATGCGCCCTAAATTTTTTATTTCCTTTCCCGAAGCATTAACCTCGACCAATTCCGCTCCCCGGCGGCCCCGGATATAAGGATCCAGATACTTTTCCACTCCATGTTTGCCTGTAATGTCCCCGGAAGTATAGTCTTCGTTCTCTTTTTCCAGCTCCGTCTTACTGACTTCCCCGGTATAACCGATAAGGGGACCGAGAGTTTCGCCATCCAGATAAAGACGAATGGGAGAAACATCAATATAGATGCCGGGCAGATCCAGTGCATTGGTTTCCACCAAAGCAACTTTTTCCATGCTCACATTCTTCTCCAGCCTTATTGGCTGGTAAGGTTTCATTTGCTTGGGAAGAGGCTGGTCGGAAGAAAACTCCAATGATCTGCTTTCGTAAAGTGACTTGAGTTTGCCGATAATGCGTTCGTGATCCCTACCCTTGCGCGGCAGATACAAGACGTCAAAAGAAGGCCGGTTATCCACTACAACACGCCTGTTGCGGTCCATAATCAGACCACGCAAAGGCGCAATTTTACGAAAGCGAATGGAATTATCTTCCGATCTTTGCTTAAATTCATCGCCTTTGATAATCTGCAGATACCAGAGTCTTGTTAAAAGGATACCGAGGGCAATAAAAATGAAGACGATGATTATTTTAAGTTTCTGGCGAAACTCAGCCGGTTCCGGCCCATTTAGCAGATTGTGCCGGTTTGTCATAGAAAAAAACCTCTACCTTGCGCATCAGATAAAAGAATACCGGGGCAAGCGAGCCGACAATAAACGCCTGCAGCCAGAATGCGGCCGGTATATTGGGTAACATATCAAAGCCATAAAATAATTTATAGAAGATAACGACTATAAACTCTTCCATAGTAACACAAAAAAACGTAAACAATGCAATTAAAAACATTTTCTCGGTCATTAACATCGCTGACACAAAAAACGAAAAAAGAAAGACAAGAACATGTGTCAAAGCAAATAATCCCAGGACGGAACCGGAAATGCAATCAAAGACAAACCCCAGAACAAATGCCGATATAGAACCTTTTATCAAATCAAGGCGAAATCCCGCATAAACCAATACAATAATCGACAACTCCAAAACCATAGCGCCGGAAAATATTATATCCGCCACCATATTTTGCAGCACAATCAACAATATGGCAAGAAAAGGCAGCAATAAATAATAGATCATTACTTTTCATCCTCGTCTTCTCCCCCGGCAGAGGTCAATACGGACACTTCTTCCAGCCTCGAAAAATCGATGACCGGAGCCACATAAATTTTCCAGAAAAGTCCGGATTCCAGTCTATCAATACGGCTGACCCGGCCGATCATTATACCCTTGGGGAATACTCCACCCATCCCGGAAGTAATGATTACATCTCCTTCCCGCACATCCTGAGTTTTGGCAATATACTTTAAGATGCAGCCGAGGGAACCTGCTCCGCGAATAATTCCCTGGGTGCGGGTTCTCTGCACGCAGGCATCTATATTGCTGTTTTCGTCAATAAGGGGGAGGACCTTGGCTGAATGCCACGACGCGCCCATTATTCTGCCGACTAATCCCGGACCGGCCGTTACCGGCACACCGTCATGTACCCCGTCGGCAGTACCTTTATTTATCAGGATAGTCTGGGAAAACGCAGTCTGTCCCCGTCCGATGACGCGGGCGATCACGAAATCAAAATCTTTATTCTCTTTCAGATCGAGAAGGTTTCGCAACCTCTGCGCCTCGAGATAACCCTCCTGATACACGGTCAACTGCGACT
Source organism: Smithellaceae bacterium (assembly GCA_035341435.1). Lineage (GTDB taxonomy): Bacteria > Desulfobacterota > Syntrophia > Syntrophales > Smithellaceae > MVRV01. The sequence goes on along the minus strand of DAOQVG010000038.1, from coordinate 3,514 downwards.
TCATGTGATCGATTGCCTTCTTCAAATTGCGGTTTTCTTCTTCAATGCCCACCAGAAACAAATACCGGTACCAGGCGTCGCTCACATTTTTAAAAGAAGAATTCAAAAAATTCTGCACCGGAGCCGCTATTTCGAAAACAACCCTGGAAACCAGACCACCGGAAGATTTCTGTTTCAAATTGCAGGAAAGAACGGTTACAATTACAGCCAGAAGGATAACGATAAAAACAATGGTTTTATAATTCCTGAAAAAAAACATTTTTTACCCATAAGGAAAATAACGACCATTCCCGTCAAGACATCATAATGACCGGCAGATCCGAAGGTGCGCAGGATATAATAAAATTGACTTTGCCGTCAACTGCCGCACACTCGATACCAAAAGGTAAATATCCACTTACACCGGCAAGTCCAGTCACAAAATGATATTTATGCCGGAATAGTAACCTCTTTGAGTACGTCCAGTTGATCCAGAGCCATACCGGCGCCGCGCGCTACGGCACAGAGGGGATCATCGGCGATAGTTATGGGCAGACCTGTCTCTTCCCTGGCAAGAATATCTATATTTTGCAGCAGAGCTCCACCACCGGTCAGGACAATACCGCGATCAACAATGTCCCCGGCGAGTTCCGGCGGAGCATTTTCCAATGCATCCTTGATGGCATCGATAATCAGTGTAACAGGTTCGGTAATTGCTCCCATTATTTCTTCCGAACTTATCTCCACAGTCTTAGGAATTCCTGAAATCAAATCCCTGCCTTTGACATCCATTGTTTTCACTTCATCCAGGGGATAAGCACAGCCAACCTGTATTTTAATGATTTCCGCCGTTCTTTCCCCGATGAGCAGGCTGTATTTGCGCTTCATATACTGGACGATTTCTTCATCAATTTTATCACCGGCCACCCGGACAGACTTCGAATAGACGATACCCGCCAGCGAGATGACCGCAACTTCGGTAGTACCGCCGCCGATATCGACGACCATGGAACTAATCGGTTCAGCAATAGGCAGCCCGGCGCCAATCGCCGCCGCCATGGGCTCTTCGATCAGGTATATTTCTCTGGCTCCCGCCGACTCCACCGTCTCGCGCACCGCCCGCCGTTCAACCTGCGTGATTCCCGAAGGAACCGAAACAATAATCCGGGGACGCACCAAAGATTTGCGGTTATGAACACTTAAAATAAAATGCTTCAACATTGCTTCCGTAATGTCAAAATCAGCAATAACGCCGTCGCGCATCGGCCTGATGGCGACGATATTACCCGGAGTACGCCCCAGCATTTTTTTCGCTTCATTGCCTACAGCGAGCACTTTCTTCATTCCTCTTGCATCTTTATGTACAGCCACAACCGAAGGTTCATTCAGGACAATACCCTTGTCTTTAACGCAAACCAAGGTATTGGCCGTGCCAAGGTCTATGGCGAGATCGTTGGAAAATTTACCCAAAATATAATCGAACAGCATTTTTCCTCCTGTATTTTTAATACCTTAAAATAATCGCTACGGAGCCTTTTTCCCCTATACCGTATTTCCTTACCCTAAGCAACGCCTTTTTAAATTGTATTTGCATTTTGTAAATGACTGTAATACTAAACTAAAACTTTATCGCCGGAAGGCAGAAACATTTTTTCAGATTGAGGTGATTTTATGCTTAGCTTTCTCCGCCGCAATGCCCGCAGCTGGTTGATGTACATAATACTGGGGATTATAATTTTTGTCTTTGTGCTCTATTTCGGTTCCAGCAGAGGCAGTCAGACCGCCAGAGCTATTGCCGTCGTTGACGGAAGAGTGATCAGTGAAGCGGAATTTCATGACCAATACGAAAAATTAGTAGACATGGCCAGAATCCGCTACGGATCAAAACTGACGCCGGAAATGCTCAAAGAAATGGATCTGAAGAAGATAGCCTATGATACTTTGCTCAACCGCGAGGTGATCATAGCCAAGGCAGCCGACTTAAAAGTCCGCGTCTCGGATGAGGAATTAAGAAAATCGATAATGTCAATACCCGCCCTACAGACGGACGGAGTATTTGATGAACGTAAATATCAGCAACTCCTGCGCTATAACAGAACATCCGCCGAAGATTTTGAAAATATGCAAAAAGTAAATCTGACGGCAACGAAGATCGAAAACCTTATCCGTGAAGGTATAAAAGTTTCCGATAAAGAAGTATTCGATGTCTATGTTACGCAGAATCAGAAGATTAATCTTAATTTTGTACAAATTACGGGAACGGATATAAAAAAGAAAATCACCCCGACCGAAGCCGAACTGGAAACCTATTTGAAGAACAACGACAAACTATTCCGTCGGCCTGAGCAGGTTAAAATTAAATATTTGGCGTTTGCCGCCGGTAATTTCGCATCCGCCGATACCAGTGATGCGGACCTTCGCGATTACTATAATCGCAACAAGGATAAATATAAAACAAAAGACGGCCAACAAATGCAGTTTGAACAAGCGCGAAGTGCGATCGCCCGCGAACTGCTGAATCTGCGGGGAATGCAGGCTGCCTATACTGAAGCGAAAAAAGCGCACGACACCATCTACCAGGAAGAAAACTTTGATGCTTATGCCACTAAAAACAATCTGAAAATTAACATCTTAGACTTTTTCCCGTTGAACAAACCGCCGCAGGAATTCTCCTCCGTTAAAGATCTGGCGGCAATAATTATGGAACTGCAAAAAAATGAAATCAGCAGCGTCATCAAAACCGAAAACAGCTACCACATTATCCAGCTTGTCGACAGAAAAGCCTCTTACCTGCCGAAACTGAGTGATATAAGAAATGAAGTGGAACAATCTTTTATAGAAAGCGAAAAGCAAAACATCGCCGGAAAAGAAGCCGCGGCAATACTGGCGAGTTTGACAAAAGGGGAAGCGCTGGACAAAGTAGCCAGTGAAAGAGGATTGAAGATTAATGAAACCGGTTTTTTTCATCCTGGAGAAATAATTCCCAAAGTAGGAGCAAGCCGGGAAGCGACGGAAGCAATAATGCAGCTTTCCGCCGGCAAACCATACCCGGATAAACCTTTCCGCATCAATAATTCATATCTGATTTTCAAATTCAAAGAAGTCAGCAATGTTGATCCCGGGAATTTTGAAGCACAAAAAGATTTGTATAAAAGAACCTTTGTCGCCATCAAGCGTGAAGAAACAATGCAGACTTGGCTGGAAGGCAATAAGGAAAGCATGATCAAAGAAGGTAGAATCAAAATTAAGAAGAGCTTAAAGGATTTATAAATTTACTCCGGGGCAGGAAAGCCCCTCACAAATAATTCATGCCGGCCCGGGATTCTTCCTCACTCCCGGGCCATTTTTTTCCATCCCCGCTACTTCATATCTATTGTATCTGTTTTTTTGCAGTAATGACAACAAACAAAGATGTTGTGCAATAGTGAAACCAACACAAAAAAAAGGACTTAAGTGCATTACTTAAGTCCTTGATTATCATGGTGGAGCTGAGGAGGATCGAACTCCTGACCTCTTGAATGCCATTCAAGCGCTC
>DAOQVG010000037.1:0-10348 GCA_035341435.1 Smithellaceae bacterium | reverse complement strand
CTCCGGTATTATATTCATCGGGTTTGTCCTGTTGTTTCTGGGGGGACAAAAGCTGTCCGTCTTTCTTGCCGGCCTCCTGCCTCCCTTTCAGTTGATACCCGCCCTGATCCGGAGCATCACACAACCAGCCGCTCTTTTTCTCGCCGGCCTGACGTTCATTATTTTGATCACGGTGATTTTTGGCCGCGTCTACTGCTCATTTCTGTGCCCACTGGGAACCCTCCAGGATATTGTGATCGCGCTTGCGCGCCGGACAGGCCGAAAGCCGGCGTATGCTTTTTCCAAACCGCAAAATATCCTTCGTTATACTGTTCTGGCGTTAACGGTCGTAACCTTATTTGCCGGTATTTTATGGCTGGTTAACCTGTTGGATCCATATTCGCTAACGGGAAGAATATTCTCCCATTTCTTACAACCCCTGTTCGCCTGGTCGTACAATCTCGGAATACTCTTGCTGAAACCTTTAAATATCTTTTTAAACCCGATACAAACCGCCTCAATTCCCCTGCCGGATATGGCGATCGCAGCATTTTTCCTGCTGACGATTTTATATCTGTCTGTAAAATACGGCCGCCTATACTGCAACACTATCTGTCCGGTTGGCGCCTTTTTAGGACTGCTGTCGCATGTATCCATCTTTCGATTGTCCTTGAACGAGGAGCGCTGCTCTAAATGCCTGCGCTGTGAAAGCGTCTGTAAGGCGGGCTGCATTAATCCACAAACCGCATCCATCGATATGAGCAGATGTGTCGGTTGTTTCAATTGTCTTGACGCCTGCTCGACGGCAGCTGTTAACTACCGGTTACCGTGGCGCAGGACAAAATCGTCGTCCTGGTCGCCCGCACGCCGGGGTTTTATTTTCGGAAGCTTTGCGGGGGCAGTCGCTCTGCTCACGGCATTTCACCGGGAGATCCGTAGCGTTGCAGGAATCGTCTCTGCAAACTCCGCTCCACCGGTTACACCGCCCGGTTCACTAAACGCTGAACGATTTTCGCAGACCTGCACAGCCTGCTGTCTTTGCGTTGCCGCCTGCCCAACGTCCGTTCTGACTCCGTCTTTTTTAGATTATGGTCCGGCGGGGATTCTGCAGCCGAAGATGAATTATGAGAAGAGTTATTGTGACTATGAATGCAACGTGTGCGGCAGAGTTTGCCCCACCGGCGCGATCACCGGAATCACGCTTGCTGATAAAAAGTTGACTCAAATAGGCGAGGCGAAGCTTCGAAAAGATATCTGCGTGGTCTACGTGAATCATAACAATTGCGGCGCCTGCGGAGAAGTTTGTCCGACGCATGCCATCCGCTTTACGGACAGGGAAAATATTCTTTACCCGGAAGTCGACAAGCAGCACTGCATCGGCTGCGGCGCATGTCAACTGGCCTGTCCGACGACACCACGTTCGATCGTTGTTCATCCCCACCCCGTTCACAAAAAAGCGAAGAAATACAATGCACCGAAGCCGGCGGCTGATTCTAAAAGTCCGCCTGATGAAGACTTTCCCTTCTGATAGGGATCTTCAAGATTCCTCACATACGTTCGGAATGACAATTACAGCAAATACGACACAATCTCTAACCAGTAAGCAACTATCCTGCCTGATGATGTTTTCAAGGTTGATGTTCTGAATTGACACACAGATGCCTCCCGCATATACTCCCTTTAAAAAAAACGGCCGGCAGCAAAACCGGGGCATGCCGTGGTTATCTCGAGGGTATCCGATGAACATTCAATTTGTTGAGGCTTTCTGGAGCAGCGATGAAGACGGGGAATACAGCGCCCGCTATACGGCCAAGTCTTTCTGGTCAGGATTCGGTGATGCCTGGTGCTGGGAAAATGACGCCGTGCCGTTGTACATCACTTTGGCCACGATCGATGAAATAGATGCCCTGGCCAATCAATTGAACCTCTTTCGCCACAGTATCGGCCCCGGCATTATGATTCTCAGCGCGCACGGTCAAGACCCGGAAGAAGGAAGCCGGCATTTGCAGCTGCGCAGCAATCAGGGGGAAAATATCCCGGTCGGATGGCACGATCTCCGCAGCATGCTCAACGCCGCCGGTAGTGCGCCATTACATAACAAGGTTCTGCTTATCGACTCGTGCAGTTTTTGCGCTGACGGACAGGAAGCCCTTAAAACGGTTGCAGAAACGCAACTGGGTTTACTCTGCGGTTTTGCCAATGATATTGAACCTATTGATTCCATGCTGCTCGAAATCGCCTTTGTCAATTATCTGCTCTGGGAGTGGTGGGACGGTGAAAGGGCTTTCCCGACGGAGTTTCTCCAGAGGGCGGCAAATCCCTTCGGGGCTGCATTCCTGAAGAGATACGGGGCTTTATCGCGGGAGCTGGGCTTTCGCGTCTGGCGATGGAACGGCGAGCAGGCCGAGGAGATCGGCATCCCGGCTCTATCATCGCCGGACAATTCTATGGAAACGTCTGATCCAGGGCAGCCCGGCCCGGCAAATGAATTTTCTTAAACGGCCGAGAAATGCTGCGCAACACAGCATATGGACATATTACCAAGTTGTCACTCGTATTCTTCCAGATAGTTTTCAATGTATTCGCGCACTTTTCTTTTGGGCTGATATATGCCGAAATGGCCTTCGCAGAGGATGTCGGCTTGGAGACCGAGGAGCAAATGCATCGATTTTTTCCAGTCCTCGATATTCGAGCCGAATGATTTGTGAAAGGGGCCGTGAATATCCTGCCCGAATAATACTCTCTTGCCGTCGCGATCCAGATAAGCGGCAATGGAGCCGGGGGTATGCCCGGGGGTATGCAGGCAGTGCAACTTTTCTGCTCCGAATTGTAGAACTTCCTCTTTGCCTTTGAGTTTCAGGTCTATCTTTGTCGGCGGGAAATTAACGCCGTACCAGTTGGCGGCGGTGCGGACGGAATCACCCTTTTCGACGGCGGGAGCATCGAGTTCATGAATGACAATTTTCGTCTGGTAATTTTTTTGAAAAAAAGGCGCGGAGCCGATGTGGTCGATGTGGCAATGCGTCAACAGCAGATGGGATATGCGGCTCGCGTTGATTCCCAGCATTTGAATATTCTGAATAATTTTCGCCGTGCTGCGCCCTGCTCCGGCATCAATCAAGATGACATCGTCGCCAAAATCGATCAGATAGACTGCCGCATCATCAGCCGAGGTCAAATTAGATCCGCCGACCTGATAAACACCGCGAATTATTTCTTCAGCTTTCGTTCTCATAGAAATAACCTTCTGTTTCCGTTATTGCCGATTGTCGGTTTTAAATTTACTGCAAAAATAAAACAACTGCAAAATTACCGTAAATATTATTTATCTTATTGCGCTCCTCCGGCGGAGAAAGTGCCGACTATTTCATTGATATCTTTAATATTATTGTCTTGCAGATATTCCTGCATTCCCTCCAGGATATCCGTCGTGGCGCGGGGATTGACGAAATTGGCGGTGCCCACCTGCACGGCCCTGGCCCCCAGCACCATAAATTCCAGGGCATCGCTGGCAGTCATGATTCCGCCGATGCCGACAACCGGAATGGAGATGCATTTGACCACCTGCCAGACCATGCGCAGCGCAACAGGTTTGATGGCCGGACCGGAAAGGCCGCCGGTTATGTTTTTCAAATGCGGGGTTCTTGTTTTTAGATTTACCGACATGCCGGTTAAAGTGTTAATTAAGGAGACGGCGTCCGCACCCGCTTTTTCGACGGCGACGGCGATCGCCGTAATGTCCGTAACGTTGGGGGTAAGTTTGATAATGACCGGCAAATCCGTTTCTTCCTTAACCTTGCGCGTTACCAGGGCGGCAATTCTGGGATCGCAGCCAAAACTCAACCCGCCTTTTTTCACGTTGGGGCAGGAGACGTTTACTTCCAGCGCGTGCACGCCTTTCACAGAACTCAACTTTCTGGCCACTTTTTGGTATTCGGCGTAGGATTCACCATAGATGTTGGCGATAACGGCAACATCATACTTTCTTAAAAAGGGCAGTTTTTCTTCGATAAAGACATCGACCCCGATATTCTGCAGCCCAATTGCGTTAAGCATGCCGCCGGTTGTTTCCATAATGCGGGGCGGCGGATTGCCCGGACGCGGCTGCAGCGATAAGCCTTTGACCACAATCGCCCCCAAGCGGTTTAAATCGACATACTCGGAGTATTCTTCACCGTACCCGAATGTGCCGGACGCCGTCATCACCGGATTTTTCAGTCTGAGATTGCCTATCTGCACCGCCATCCGCGGGTTTGTTTTTTTAGTCATGCTCTTGAACTACTCCCAGATCACGTCTTCGAGATCAAACACAGGGCCGTCGGAGCAAACCCGTCTGTAAACGGCCTTGCCTGATTTATCTCTGACGGCTACGGCGCATCCCATGCAGGCGCCGGTTCCGCAGGCCATCCGTTCTTCCAGCGAAACCTGGCAATTAAAACCGGTTGTGCCCAGAATTCCGGCCAGTGTTTTCATCATTCCCCTGGGACCGCAGGCATATACTGCCGTCTTCGCGGGGTCATATTTTTTTATATCTTTTTGAAAAGCGTGAGTCACAAACGCTTTTTGCCCCGATGTTCCGTCATCGGTGCAAAGATGCATATTGCCGCATAACTCCGTCAACTTGTCCAGACCGACAATTTCTTTTGCCGTCTTCGCACCCACGTAAAAGTTCAGGGAAGACCGAGCAACTCCGGCATCCTGGCAGAAATATTGCGCCAGCATTGATAAAGGCGCCACGCCGATCCCGCCGGCAATAAATACGATGTTTTCTTTTTCCGGAAAGATTTTGTAGCTGCCGCCCAGCGGGCCATGAACTTCCACCTGCGAACCGGAGATTAAGCCCGCCAGTATTTGCGTCCCCTTGCCGACGACGCGAAAGAGAAGCTCCATTTCAGAAGAAGATTTTTTGCTGGAAAAAGAATAGATACTGATCGGCCGGCCTAAAAAGGGCTCCGCAAGCCCGGCGATTCTGATCATGACAAACTGTCCGGGCAAAGGCTTGCCGAAAGCTGCGGGCAGCGCAATTTTCATCAGGAAAAATTGCGGCTGAACTTCCTCGTTTTTTAATACTTCACCGATGTAAATATCCTTCGCCATTCTAACACTCATAAAAAAGTGAACTAATCGAGTATTTCCGACGGCCTCGTAAAAAGCTCCGGATGCATCAAAACAAGGGGTTGCAACCCCTTGTTCTAAATCAGCCTGTATATTTTACACGTCCGCCCACATTATCAACGCATCCTCATGCGTATCCGTATAATAAAGCGGCCTTCTCCCTTTTACTACAAAACCGCATTTACGGTAAAGATTAATCGCTCCGGTGTTCGATTCCCGCACTTCCAGTGTTTGATATTTTACGCCCGCCTGCTTCGCTATTTCTTTCATTATGTTCATAAAGCCGCGGGCCAGACCCTGCCGGCGAAATTCTTTCTTTACGGCGACATTATGCAGATGGGCTTCATCAGCGACTATCCAGAAGATCATGTAGCCGCCGACAATGCTTTCTTTGTCATGAGACAACCGGGCAACCAGGCACTGGGCATGCGCAATTCTGAGCTCATCGAGGAACATTCCCTCCGTCCACGGCGAGGTAAATGATTCTTTCTCAATCGCCATAATTTCGGGCAAATCTTTTTTGCCCATCAGGTCAAGAACTACCTGCATGACGTCATTTTCAGGACACATGAGAAAACTCCGGGACGATTAATATTGTTTTTTTGCATATTATTAGTTGGGAATAGAAACAATAAAGGCGGCGAATTGTAAAAATGAACTGCACATATACTTTTATAATCAGACAGCGGTTAAACCTGTCGGCAACCCCATTAAGGCGCTTTTTGGCCTTTATTTATACGGATGCTTTTTTCTTTAATATTTCACTGGCCACCGATATATTTTTTTTGCCGTATTCTTTAATCATGCAGGCATATTCGCTTAAAGTCATGTCTTTTTTTTGATCCGACAATTTCAGCATCATGGGCAAATTAACCCCGGTGACCACTTCCACCTTTCCCTCTTTTAAAAAAGATAGTGAAAAATTGGACGGCGTACCGCCGAAAAGGTCGGTAAGTATCAATACGCCTTGCCCTTTATCGAGTTTTTTTATGGCATTGCCTATTTCTTTTTTCAACTCTTCAGCGCTTTTTGTTTGATCCGCCGGAATATGCATAACGTCCTTGAGCGGGCCCCTGATCAGTTCAGCTACTTTAATCAGTTCTTCACCCAAACCGCCATGCGTAGTTATTAGCACACCAATCATTATTTATTCCTTTATAAAAGCCAACCGGAAGACACTTTTAATATTCTTCCGGCCGGCCAAATCGTGGTAAGCTAATTTATTGCAGTATAATTGTCAAGATTAATAACAATTTATTTTGGTTGAGGATAACCTACCGTGTGCACCAGAACAATTTTCTGTTGATCACGCAATTGCATGTCTTTCGCCAGTTGCTTCTTGTCCACCATACCGCGCACAACCGTATTCAAGCCGGCGGAAGCACAATACAAATAAACATTCTGAGCAATGAAGCCGGCATCCACGGCGGAGTAGATAATCTTGTCTTCCTCCGCTCCAAGCCCCATTTTCGAGTAGTTCGCCACATAGATCAGCTGCACCGGCGCATTGACAACCTGAGTTTTTGCCGGCTGCAACATGGCAACCGTATTTTTGCGCAGATCCTTTTTCAATATCGGGTTAAGGGTATGAGTTTTAGCATTATAAAGATAAAGTCCCTCTTCCAGGGCGACGTAGACATCAATTTCCTGCCAGTTAAGGGCGGAGGGAGCGGTGCGCTTGCCGCTTTCCGGCCGGTTTATTCCGCAGGCAGCCCAAAGAAGACTGGAGAGAACCTCCGGCGGTAGTTTTTTGCTGCTGAATGACCGGGACGTTTTCCGCTCCTGCAAAGACTGCATCAGCGATTTTCCGCCTTTAAGGTCAGGCGGCGGCAGTTTAATCACCTCCGGATCGGCGGCGATGGAAGAAGAAGCAAAACAAAATATTGTGGCAACAATTAAAAATATTTTTTTCGACATAACATCCTCCTTTTGGTCTTTTTACGGTTTTTTTTGTTCACCCCTGAATTCAAAATCAATTTTTCTATTATACTGGCTGCGCACCCCGTCTACAAGACAATCTTTATGGCCGGGTGAGCCTTAAGTGCCATGTACAAATCCATTCGATGCGATTCGCTTTCCACCAGCAGCTGTACATCTAAAGAAACGTACCTGGCTTTTTCGCTCCGGCGTGAAAAAGATATTTCACATGGTCGATCCCGGATGATCTCGGCCACGGCGGCTTCCATTGCGTCCTGATCCGTACCGATGATCTTATAAATCCAGCGACAGGGATATTCCATATGCAGCTTGCGTCTGTTGTTGTCGATCAATCTTTACTCCGTAATTTCCTTTCTTAATTTTACAGGCTCAATCTGTTTCTTGCGCAGACGCAGGTTGAGCATTTCCACCGAAACAGAAAACGCCATGGCGAAATATATATAACCCTTGGGAACATGCACATCAAAACCTTCAACAATCAAAGTAACACCGACGAGGATGAGAAACGACAAAGCCAGTATTTTTATGGTCGGATGAGCATCGACAAAGTCGGCGATCGGCTTGGCGGCAAACAGCATAACTCCAACGGCCATAACGATCGCAATCGCCATGATTGAAATATGCCGCGCGAGCCCGACAGCCGTAATAACTGAATCCAGTGAAAAAACAATGTCCAGTACGGCGATTTGAAAAAGAACCGCCGCCATTGTAACTTTTTGTATTAGAGGCTTGCTTTCCCCGGCACCTTCCAGACTGGAATGAATTTCATGGGTCGCCTTGGCCAGCAGGAACATTCCTCCGCCGATTAAAATGATGTCGCGCCCGGAAATATCCTGCCCGAAAATGGAAAACCAGGGCTGCGTTAAATTAGCCACCCAGACAACGGAAAATAACAATACCAGACGCGACAGCATGGCTAATATCAGCCCGGCTTTGCGACCGATATCTCGTTGTCGGGCGGGAAGGCGACCCACCAGAATGGAAATAAAAATAATGTTGTCGATCCCGAGAACGATCTCGAGGGCAGTCAGTGTTCCCAGCGCAATCCATGATTCAGGACTGGTAATCCAGGCAAACATAATTATTCTCCGTTCATTGCAAGGAAGTGTATTTCAGTAAGCTACTGAGAAAAACAGGGGGAATCTAGCACAAAATGACTCCACGGAGAAACAGGAATTTTCAGGAATAATGCGATGGAATAAGTAACTGCACGGGTACAATATCGCCGCACTGCAAAGAATCTTTTCCTTCAGGTATGCAGATCAGGCCGCCAGCACCCGCAATCGCCTGCAGACGGCTTTTGTTTCGATAGAGCGACGCTGTGTATCCTCCGTCATCCAAGGTCACGACGGCGTCTTTAAATTCCGTCCAGGCCCGATGGCGACCTTGAACATCCTCCGTAAGTCTGGCCGGAACAGTCGGGAGTGGATGCCTTTCGTCTCCGGCCATGCGTAAGATGGCGGGCAGAGCAATTTGCAGAAAGGCCATTGCGTTGCTGAGCGGTCCGCCCGGCAGACAGAACACCGGTAATTTTTCCCAGTGTCCGAAAGCAATACCCTTACCCGGCCCCATGCGCAGATAATGAAACAGCTTTTGCCATCCCATTTTATCCAGGATGCCGATGATAAGATCGCGTTCGCTTCCCCAGGCGCCGCCGCTCGTCAGAATCACATCAACATCAGGAGCAAGCCTTTGCAGTTCCCGAATAATGGAATTTTTATCATCAGCAACTACGGAAGCAACAGAGGAGATGCCGAAAGAAGTCAGCCAGGCCTCCATCGTGACCAGATTACTGGCATAAAGCTGACCGACATGGAGCTTCTCCCCCGGCGCGACCACTTCGTCGCCGATACTGATGATGGCCACCCGCGGCCGGCGGTACACGTTCACCCGGCTGACGCCCGCCGCAGCGGCCAGTCCCAGGCGACCGGGCAAAAGCCTTTCGCCTTTTCCGACAATCGTCGTTTTCGCCTCTACTTCACTACCGGCGCGCATTATGTTTCGCCCGACGCCGGCATCAGCCCGTACAAGGACTTCTCCGGATAATCCTTCCTCGCAGAATTCGCCGGAAACAACCGCATCCGCTCCTTCGGGAATCGGCGCACCCGAGCATACTTTAACGGCCTCGCCGTTTTGGATCAGGCCGTCGTATCGGGCGCCGGCAAAGGCCGAACCCGTCAACTTCAGGCAAACCGGCAGTAGCCGGTTTGCATTAGCGACATCAATGGACTTAACGGCAAAGCCGTCTTTGAGCGACACATCAACGGAAGGATAGCTCACCCGGGCCGCCAGATCAGCGGCCGCAACGCGATTTACACACAAATGAAGAGGCAGTTCTTCTTTTTCCACCAGCCGAATGTTGGCATTAACAATATCTAAAGCTTCCCGGTAGCCGATGTAGTTGGTGCCTTCATCAATTTCATGAGAATCTGGCTTCATGATTAATCATGTTTCCTTCTCATAATCATCCAGCGACAAAACCTGTTTCGTCAGCTCCGCTATTAAATCGTCATTCAGTTCGGCCAGCGAAATGCTTCTTAAACATCCGGGCACTTCGATATCGGAGAGAACAAACTTGGGCAGGCTGCTGTGTTTGAAGCCTTCAACAACGGCATACTCAACACCTTCCGCCTGAAGGTCGGCCAGTGCGGTATGCAAATCACCGCGGTCACGGGTCACCTTCAGCCTGGCGTCGCCAAGACCTATGACGACATCGGCTCCGGCGTCGAAATGGCGCCTGGTATCGCCCTGGTCTACGGGATGTGTAACCATGTTTTTAACGGTTCCCACCTTGCCGTATCTGGACAAAGAACTGACAAGGGCGGCAACCAGGGTAGTCTTGCCCGTTTTCTTTGTTCCTACAACCGATATCACCTTCATTATTTAATTATTTGCCTTCTTGAATTAACATAGTCGCCGGATCGAGCAGCAGGGAATGTTGTCGGGCATCCGGGGACTGGCCTTTCAGCGCTTTAATATAGACTTCATCACCTTTTGCGTCCAACTGAACAATAACGTCAAAAAGATCGGCGACATGCAAAAAAGAAACAGGCAGGCCATTTTCCGCCGGAGGCTCGTGGCGATGGACGTGCACGGTAAACCATGCCCTCATGGCATATTTTTTGGCCAGTTCCTTCAAAAGCACAAGCTGTCCCCGGCCGGCCTGATCAAATCTCAACCCGTCAATGATTACGGTATGCGGCTTGAAAATATTTTGTTGCAGCAAATCGGTCATCCGCTCTTCGAGTGTCGGAACGCTGAAACTTTCCACCCTGAATGTCATAATGAGGCGGTAAGGCTGAATTTTATCCCAGTA
>DAOQVG010000036.1:0-10368 GCA_035341435.1 Smithellaceae bacterium | reverse complement strand
AAAAGGATGACAAATTATCAAAGAAACTCTGTTAATAAAACTTCTTATAAGTCATTTAAAATGATTGCTGTAATAACGGGTATTGGTGTTCAGGTTCACTGCTGAACATCTGTTAAAAACATTACTTAAAGAGGAGGAGACTATGAAAAAATCAATTATTGCGTTTTTGAAGGGGATCTTTCCAGTAATCATTGCTTTCGTATTTGTTGTTTCAGTCTCAGGCTGCCAGAAAAAAGAAGAAGGACCCATGGAAAAGGCGGGCAAGGAAATTGACAAGAGCGTAGAAGCAACCAAGGATACAGTGCAGCAGGCCGGTGAAAAGGTTAAAGAGGGTGCCGAAAAAACTAAAGAAGCCGTGGAAACCGGTGCTCAGAAAGCCGCCGATACAGTAAAAGAAGGCGCTGAAAAAACTAAAGAAGCCGTGCAATCCGGCGCCCAGAAAGCCGCTGACACTGTAAAGAAATAAGCTCTTTTTAAAGGACTCTGTTTTTTAATATTAAAGACAGCTCTTTAATGGAATCAACATAAGTCGATGTTGAATTACCATAAAAAAGGGTACGGCAGTTATAGTCCATGAGCAGGCGGCGGGTGTGTGCGCATACCTTCCGTCTGCTTTTTTTACCCCGTTCTGGCCAAATCCAGTTTACCCTGCCATTTCCAAAGCAGATTTTCCCGTAAAAATAAATTTTCAGGTTTCTCCAGCAGCGGGTCACTCGCCGCAAGAGCAAAGGCGTCTTCTTTGGCCTCATTCAAGATCCGGGCGTCACGGATAATACTGGCGATGCGAAAAGCGGGCAGCCCTGACTGCCTCGTTCCCAGAAAATCGCCGGGACCGCGGATGGCCAGATCTTCTTCGGCCAAAACAAAACCGTCCGATGTTTTCTCCATTACTTTCAGCCTCTTTACGGCGACATCGGAACGCGCATATTGGGCCAGCAAAATGCACCGGGAGGGAATATCGTTTCTGCCTACCCTTCCCCGCAATTGATGCAGTTGCGAAAGGCCGAAACGCTCGGCATGTTCAACAACCATCAACGATGCCCTCGGTATATCAATGCCCACCTCAATTACGGTCGTCGCCACAAGAATATTTATTTCATTGTTCTGAAAAGCCTGCATTACCGCATCTTTTTCCCTGTCCTTCATTTTGCCGTGAATCAGGCCGACTTTGTAGCACGGAAAAATATCCTTTTGCAGATGAGCCGCCATATTGGTCGCGTCTTTTAAATCCAGATTTTCGGATTGTTCAACCAGCGGGTAAACAATAAAGGCCTGACGGCCGCAGGCCAGTTCTTCGGCGATGATCGCATAAACCTTGTCGCGTTGGTTTTCACCCATTACTATCGTTGCAATCGGTTTTTTTCCGGGCGGCATCTCATCAATAACTGAAACATCGAGATCACCGTAAACCGTCATCGCCAGTGTGCGCGGGATGGGGGTTGCGGTCATGACCAGCACATCCACGTCAATTCCTTTGTTGCGCAATGCCGCCCGTTGCAAAACGCCGAAGCGGTGTTGTTCGTCGATAATAACCAGCCCCAGTTTAAAGAAATCAACTTTTTCCTGGATCAAAGCGTGAGTTCCCACGATAACCCCGACTTTGCCGGTGCTTATTTCCTCGAGGACATCTCTTCTTTCGCTTGTGCCCATAGAGCCGGTCAGAAGAGCGACTTTTAATCCCATATTTTCCGCCCAGCCGCGGATAGTCCGGTAGTGTTGTTTAGCCAGTATTTCCGTCGGCGCCATCAGCGCAGCCTGATAATTGTTGGCACAGGCGACAATCATCGCCGCCATGGATACAACTGTTTTGCCGCTGCCGACGTCACCCTGCAACAGCCGGCTCATCGCCGTATCTTTAGCCATATCCGCAAGTATTTCGCCGATCACCCTCTTTTGGGCGTCCGTCAGCGAAAACGGCAGACGCAAAAAGAAATTTTCTAATAAATCTGTCTTTTTTTCAAACCGGATTCCCTTCTCCAGCACGCGACCTGATTTTTTTACAGCCATTCCCAGCTCGAAGAAAAAAAACTCATCATAGATTAAACGCCGGTGCGCAGCGGAACGCCGAAGATTGTAATCGTCCGGATTATCGTTGTCCTGCGGAAAGTGGACTAATCTGACCGCATTTTGCAGATCGATTAAATTACGCCGGCGGCAGATGTCGGAAGAAATCGGTGAAATTATGTAGCGGGCATAGTTGGTCAAAGCCTGGTGCAGAATTTTGCGCATGTATCTTTGATGCAGGCCTTCCGTTTCGGAATAGACAGGAACTATTCTCTTGAAATTAAGAAGGTTTTCTTCTTCATTGCCGTCCATAATCTCATAGTCGGGATGAATCATGGCCTTCCCGGCATAATTGAGGGTGACATTGCCGGTAAAAATTACTTTTGCTCCTTTCTTCAAAGCGCCCAAAAGATAAGTCGTTGAACCCTTGAACCATTTGGCTGTAAGGTTGGCGGTGTTGTCGCTGACGGTGATTTCCAGAATTTTCTTTCTGCCGTAATATTTATGTTCAGACTGGATTACGCTTCCCATGATTGTTTGAACTTTTCCCGTTTCCAGCCGGTTGATCTTTTTTACTTCCCTTCGATCTTCGTATTCGCGCGGCAGAAAATAGAGCAAATCTTCAATGCTGTTTATTTTTTTTGCCCCGAAGCGCTGCGCCATTTTCGGCCCGACCGCTTTCAAATACTGCACCGGCAACCCGAGCTTCGCCCTGGCCTCTTTGAAGTCTGATAATTTCTGCAGCGATTGTCCGTTTTGCTGGGTGACAGAACCATGAGCGGACAGATTTATTTCATTTTCCAATCGCCTGATTAACTTCAAAGCATGTTCAATTTTTAATTTTTTCAGCTCCAGCTTCTGCCAGTCGAAATCGGAAAACAAAGCGCTGAATTCATCGACCAGCGCCGGTAACTCATCACCGGGCGCTGACGGCAACGATGCCTTCAATGCTGCGGATAAATTGAGCAGAGCTCTGCCCAGGTCTTTAATGTGAACCAGATTTTTGAAGTTATTTGAAGAGGCGAAATTAAGCGGTTGTTCAATTTTTTGCAGAATCTTTCCGGTTTCTTCCATTTTCGGCACCACGGCTGACGTTATTTATAAATATCAATTATTATTGAATAAATATCCTGTTTGGTTATCAAATATACGTTATTTACGCAAGGAATCATTGACTTACCGGATGATTTACGTTAGAGGAAGCAGCATCAAACCTACATAAAAATAATAACTAAATGAGGTGATAATGCCAGGCGAATCCACTTATAAAGATTCAGGCGTCGACATCGATAAGGCCAATGATTTTGTCGAAAGAATCAAACCGCTCATTAAGACGACGGCAAGAAAAGAAGTGATCTCGGGAATAGGTGGTTTTGGTGGTCTTTTTCGCTTTGACTACAGCAAATTTAAAAATCCGATTCTTGTCTCTTCCACCGACGGTGTAGGAACCAAGCTTAAAATCGCTCATTTAATGGACAAACATGATACAATCGGCATCGATCTCGTGGCCATGTCTGTTAATGATGTCGTCGTTCAGGGGGCGGAACCGCTCTTTTTTCTGGACTACCTGGCAACGGGCAAGATCGAAGTTGAAAAAAGCGTGAAAATTGTCGAAGGCGTTGTCACCGGATGCAAGCAGGCCGGTTGTACATTAATCGGCGGCGAAACGGCGGAAATGCCCGGTTTTTATAAGGACGGCGAGTACGATCTGGCCGGCTTCTGCGTCGGCGTCGTCGAATCGGAAAAGCTCATCGACGGTTCAACAATCAGCGTCAACGACCGGATTATCGGCGTCGCCTCCAGCGGTTTACACAGCAACGGTTTTTCGCTCGCCCGGAAAATTCTGTTGGACGACGCAAAATTGCAGGTCACGGACAGAGTTTCCGGTTTAGCCAAAACAATCGGCGAAGAACTTTTAGAGCCCACGAGAATTTACGTAAAACCAATCCTTAATCTTTTGAAGAACTTTAATGTCAAAGGGCTTGTCCACATAACGGGCGGCGGATTTTATGATAATATTCCCCGAATAATTCCCCAGTCCTGTCGTTGCATTATTTCCGGAAACAGTTGGGAGATACCGCCCATTTTTCAGGTGATGAAAGAAATCGGCAAGGTTGATGAAAAAGAAATGTTCCGCGTATTCAACATGGGAATCGGGATGATGATTGTTGTGCCGGAAAAAGAATCGGAAGAAGTTGCTCACCGTTTGGAAGTACTGGGCGAAAAGGCATATATAATCGGCACAGTGGAAAAGAGGGAGAAAGAACAGGCGTTGGTTTGTTTCACTTCAGCCTGACGGTGGGAAGATGGCCAGATCATTGAAACTTGGGGTGTTAATTTCCGGCAGCGGCTCCAACCTCCAGTCAATTATTGATAATATCGAAAAAGGCGCCCTGCACGCGACAATTAAAATAGTTGTTTGTAATAAGCCCGACGCCCTGGGAATCACCAGAGCAAAAAAACACGGCCTGCCTGTCGCCGTATTAAAGCACGAAGATTTTAAAACCAGAGATGATTTCGATGCGGAGTTAATCCGGATTTTAAAAAAGAGCGAAGTTGATCTGGTTGCCCTCGCGGGCTTCATGCGCATTCTTACTACGTCTTTTTTACAGGCATTTCCCCAGAAAGTGATCAATATTCACCCCGCTCTTTTGCCGTCTTTTCCGGGAACTTCCGGTCAAAAAGACGCCTTCGAGTACGGTGTAAAATTTTCCGGCTGCACCGTTCATTTCGTGGACGAAGGAGTAGATTCCGGTCCCATTATCATTCAGAGTGTTGTCCCCGTATTCCAAAGCGATACCAAAGAAACTCTGGCCGCCCGTATTTTGAAAGAAGAGCATCGTATTTACCCCCGTGCTATTCAATTTTTTGCTGAAGGCAAAATAGAAATTGCCGGTCGCAGAGTTCGGATTAAAGACGTCGAAGAAGCTCCTTTGACGGTATTGCATAATCCGTCGGTAACCGGCTTTTAAAAAAATTCAGGTTGTTCTAAAAGAACGGAGTCCATCCGGCGGCGTTCACTGCATTTATCATGATATAACTCCGGTAACCGGGATGGAAGTCACCAGCGCCTTACTCGTTCAGCAAGGGATCTCCGTTGTGTCTTCGGAGGAAACAGGTAAACTGCATGCATGATTTGATAGTCATCGGTAATGATCTTTCTTCCCATGTGGCGGCGGCGCTGACAGCCGGCTACGGACTGGATACGGTTCTGGTTGCCGAACACGGAGCCTACGGCCTTGTTCTGTCGGACAACTTTGCCTTTAACATCGATCCTACGCCTATGAGCGGTTTTGGAGCGGATCAGACATGTCTGTCTCTGTTGGCGGAGCTTGACATCCCGCCTATTGAACGGGATTGCACTCTGTTAAATCCGGCTTATCAGATAATATTACCGGAGCACAGAATCGATTTCTTTAATGAAAAAGATGAGCTGATCAAAGAAATGGCCAGAGAATTTCCCGAATGCGCCCGGGAAATTCGAGAATTCTATGACTGGGCGGAAACAAGGTGCGCTCTTTTCAAAGAATGGCTGCATTCTCATCCCCTTATTTCACCACACAGCATAAAAGATTACCGCGACTATCTGAAAATGATGCCTCATTTTGTGGTGCATCAATTAGAAAAAGCTAAATTCAACAAGCTGCTGGACAACAACCCCTCCCTGGAAAAAGTTTTTGCAGCACAGGAAGCGCTGCTTTCCTGCACCACCGATAATATAAACAATTTTTCTTCCGGCTTTCAGCATTGCGTTCCTTTTCGGGGCGTTTATTATTTTCAGCAGGGAAAGCAGACTCTTTTTAATTCACTGGTCAGAAAACTGGAAGCAAACAATGGCTTGTATTTAAGTCCCTGCGAAGTTTTAAATATTAAAAACGGAGACCCGATTGAAGTAGAAATCTCCGACGGTGCAGGGAACTCTTCCGTTATTTCCGGTAAAAAATTAATTCTCAGCACAAAGTCGAAAAAAATGGACATATTGTTCGCCGGTAAAAAGAAATTCAGTCTCAATGAATGGCTGAATCCGGCGACGGTTTCCCGCTTGCCTTTCACAATCCATCTGGGGTGTAAAAGTCGTTGTATTCCGGAAAAAATGTCGCATTATGTGGCTGTTGTCTCTGATGTTCATAAAGACATTTACGACGACAATCTGATTCTTCTGGAAGCGAATGCGCATCAGGATGCGAACACGCCAGCCGTTGATAAGATGTCACTGGCAGCGACGACCTTTTTACCTGCCGGCGACGACGTATGGTCGCCGGAAAATCTCGCAGCACAGGCCTCGTCAATTATCGACCGGCTCGATTTTTTTCTTCCTTTTTTAAAGGAAAATATAGATTTTTTTGATCTGGAAAAATCAATAGAAATATCAAAAATTTCTCATGGCATCATCACCCCCAAATATAAAATGAGAAATTCATTGCTTACCGGTTTTGCCGCTCGAACAAACAAAACAGGTTTCAAAAACATTTACCTTACCGGCGCATCTTTACTGGCTGACGCCGGTTTTGAGGGAGAAATATTATCAGGCATGAACGCCTCATCCATAATAATTGCTGGAAAGGTATAATTGAATATGAGCTCTTCGATCTGTGATTTCATCATTTCTGATTTGGGCGAAAGGAAGATCGCGTCGCCGTTAAACATCGCTAATTTTACCCCGGACAGCAAGCGCATTTTGTACAATTGTTATCTTGAAACTTACAATGAGTGCAAAAATGAGTGGGGTCTGCCGCTATCCATTGAACTGGCCGGCCCCCGCAAGAAAATTTTTTTTGACCCCTCAAAAACAAAAGCGGCCATTGTTACCTGCGGCGGCCTCTGTCCCGGCATCAACGATGTTATCCGGTCAATTACCATGGAGCTTTTTTATCGCTATAATGTTCGGAATATTGCAGGCATTAAATATGGTTTCCGGGGGTTGATTCCGGAATACGGACATAAAGCTATCCAACTTTCGCCGGAAATAGTCAAAGATATAACCCATATCGGCGGAAGCATCCTTTCCTCTTCGCGGGGGCATCAGGATATTAATAAGATCATTGAATCTTTGCTGGATACCCATACGGACATTCTTTTTTGCATCGGCGGCGACGGCACGATGCGCGCGGCCCAGAAGATTTCAGCCGCGATAATAAAACGTAATTTAAAAATCGCCGTCGTCGGCATCCCCAAGACGATCGACAACGATCTCAATTTAATCGAGAAATCATTTGGCTTCGACACGGCGATCGCGGAGACGGTCAACGCCATCCGCTGCGCTCATGTAGAATCCAAAGGCGCCTTAAACGGCATAGGCCTTGTTAAGATAATGGGCAGGCTTTCCGGCCACATTGCCGCCAACGCCGCACTTGCCCAAAATGATACGAATTTTGTTTTAATTCCGGAAGTTCCTTTTTCCCTGCACGGGAAAAAAGGATTTTTAGCAGCTCTCGAAAAACGAATTAAGTGCGCCGGACACGCCGTTATTCTGCTTGCCGAAGGCGCCGGTCAGGAGCTTCTGCGCCGAAGCGATGATCTGATCGAGACCGATCCCTCCGGAAACCTGCGCCTGTATGATATCGGCACATTCCTGAAGGACGAGATTGAAAAATATTTTCAAAAAATCGATCTGGAAATTAATTTAAAATACATCGAACCGAGTTATATGATTCGCTCCGTTCCGGCCAACGCCTCCGACAGTATTTATTGCAGCTCGCTGGGGCAATACGCTGTGCATGCCGCCATGGCCGGGAAGACAGGCCTCCTGGTCGCTCTGATGAAAGATGAATATGTACATCTGCCTCTGGCGGCAGCGGTATCCCGCCGTAGAATCGATCCGAAGGGAAATTTGTGGCTGCGCGTATTGGAAACGACAGGCCAGCCGCCTTCAATGAAAGAGTAAGCAAATAGACGCCCGTGTAAAAAGGCCGCAGGCAAGGCGCGCGAAGCATGAGGAATAATGAGACGTACTTAGCGTACGACGCATAGCTTGCCCCGTGCTTGACGCGGGGAAGGATGAAGCGCCTCCGGCATTCGCCGGATTCACTAGCATCCGGTCTTTTTACGCGGGCGTCAAAAAAATGCTTGCAAAATAACGCCTTATAGTTTAGTTACGACGCACAATTTTTAGGAGGAATTTTCCATGTCTCGTGTCTGTGAAATATGTGGTAAAAAACCGTCGGTAGGAAACAATGTCAGCCATGCCAATAACAGATCCAAAACTTCCTGGCGCCCAAATCTGCAAAAATTACGCTGTATTGACAAAGATTCTGGTTCGATTAAGAGAATCAAAGTCTGCACACGCTGCATTCGTTCAGGATTTGTGAAAAAAGCTATATAACCGGAGGCAACCACCCGTATTTTTTAACCGTTTCTTCAGTTTCCCGGAGAAATATCGTGTCGTTGTCGAGTAATTGACTTGCGTGCAGGAAGATACTCTTCATCTCCGCAAGGTATAAAGGTTCATCATATTGAAGGCCGAATTTGTACGCATAAAGACGAATTCGGCCTTCAATATTCATGGTTTTTTTCAGCCTCTCTTCGGTCATGTAAGAAAGAGACTTTTTCATTACATCGCGAACCTTCAGTTCGTCTAAACCGTATATCCAGTTGATGGTGGCGACAAATTCGTCCATCTTTTCTTTAGCCGTAATATAGACGGCGTTTGCCAAAAGCTCAATCGTTTTATTGTTTTTAATATAGTCGATTATGATCAGGTCATAGACCATCTCCACAATTAAATGAGAGCGGTAGACCGCTTCGTTATAAGATATTTCCATTTTGGCTTTGCGCTGAAAAGCCAAAATGGAATCAATCAGCGGTTTGCCTTTAATATACGTATACCCACTCGAATCCGGGTCAAAATCATCGGGTATTCCGGGGCTGATGAAACCATAATGCGCCAGATCATCCACAAACAGATGGAACATTACGTAGGCGGCTTTTGGATGCAAAGGCGGTATCTGCAGTAATCTTTTGATTTTGTGCGTCTGCCGGGAAGTGATATCCGGATGAATAGTCAGTAAATCCGGCACAATATTATAGACGAAAATGTCCGGATTGTAATTTCTGATCCCCGCCATATCCAGAATGTTTTGCAGCAGATATGTGTGGGTAAGCATAAGCATGAGTGTTTATTCCTTTTTCGTCGCATAATATTCAATTTCTTCCAAGTGATATTTGTTTTGCAGGCTTTCCATCAGGGGAATCATTTCCTGAATAAAATCCGGCATAATGGATACTTGAAGAATCGCGGCATGGGGATCCGTCGTTGTTACGGTAGACATCCCTTCATAGCCTTCGATAATAAATTGAACCGGAGCGATTTTGTTTCGTTTTATTTTATAGAACTTTATAATCATTTATTTATGCCTAGCATTTATTATTTTAAAGATCAAGAATGCAGGTCCGCGACAGAATTTTTAATTTAGAACTAATGCTTTAATCATTTCGCCGGAAAATAAATATCGAATAAATAATGAAAACTTGACATCGAGATTAACCTTGATATGATAACAGCCAAAGACAAAATAAAAGATTGAATGATGACTATAGTAAAGCCACTTCCAGCGACGCATTGGAAAATTAAGAATGCTCTTAATAAAGATATAAGAAAGATATTCAGCAGTGAATTCGGCATTCACCCTATTATTTCCCAGATTCTTGCCAATCGGGATTTTATGGATGTAGCCACTGCACGTCGCTATCTTTATCCATCTCTCAATAATTTATACAATCCTTTCCTGATGAAGGACATGAAGGCGGGTATTTCGCGCCTGCTGAAAGCCATTCATAATCATGAAAAAATAGTAATATACGGTGATTACGATGCCGACGGAATAACTTCCGTAGCCATTCTTTTTAAATTCATCAAAGAAATAACGCCGGAAGTCGCTTATTATATTCCGGACAGAATCGAAGAAGGATACGGTTTAAAAATTCCGGCCATCGACAACTTCAGGGAAAATAATGTCGGATTGATCATTACGGTTGATTGCGGCATCTCCGATCATGAACAGATCGCTTATGCCCGCAGTCTCGGCATAGATACGATTGTTCTGGATCATCATGCCATTGCCGGCGCTCTGCCCCCTGCCGTCGCCAATATCAATCCTAATCGCACAGACTGCACTTTTCCCTTCAAAGATCTTGCCGGCGTCGGCATAGCTTATAATTTTCTGATCGCCTTACGCGGCACCCTGCGCAAAGAAGGATTCTGGAAAAACCAGGACTATCCGAATCTGAAGCAATATTTGGATATTGTCGCCCTGGGAACCATCGGCGATATTGCCCCGCTGCAGGATGAAAACAGGATCTTTGTCAAAATCGGCCTCGATTTAATTACCGAAGGCAAGAGGCCGGGAATCAAAGCGCTCAAAGAAA
>DAOQVG010000035.1:0-10433 GCA_035341435.1 Smithellaceae bacterium | reverse complement strand
CCGCGGGGGGCGCGACATTACCCGCCCCGTGATTGCAGCATTTTTTACCAGTTTCAATCCACGCGCCCGCGGGGGGCGCGACTGTTTACTTCTAATCAATTATATACACTAAATTTTTTGTTCTTTTCATGCGAATAACATAATTTTTGGAGTCTAATTTATTCGGTTTTCAAAGAACCTTAAAATTAGTTTAATCATATCAATAATATAATTAATGCGCGAACATCCCTGGTTTTGCTTGTCAGCTTGAGGTTCGCGGAGCCCTAAATCGCTAAAATTTTCTAACTGCTAAAAGAACATCACTACACAATAAGCGGCCCCTCCTGATCAATGGCCTTTTTTGCGCCAATATGTTCGACACGCCGCTTCCAATTGGAGCCTAGGAAATAAAAGCGCAGACTGTCTTCTTCAGGATTAATCTCTTTAATTAAACGATCGCGCAGGACAGTCCACTGCGCCGGATTAACAATGCATTCAAAAACTGAATACTGCACTCGCTGACCATAGTCCTGACAGGCTTTGGCCACGCGCCGCAAGCGTCGTGGCCCTTTCTCATCCTGCATGGCGACATCATAACTGACCAGAACAAGCATTTTACTTCTCCCTATTCAATGTCGGTGACTTAAAAAATTTACCTTTCATATTCCCCCTTTGTAAAGGGGGATACAGGGGGATTTTTATCACACTTTGTAAAATCTCCCCCAACCCCTCTTTAGAAAAGAGGTGGGCTGTGGTGCTTAAGACACGGACATTGTCTCTATTTCCAGATGAACGGCGGATAGCCGTCCAGATCACCTCGCAGGCACCTCGCCAGAAGCATCGCCTGCACGTGAAATAGTAAGCCAATCGTCACTTTTTCCTCTAAAAACGGATGATAAATTTCTTCCTGCTTTCTTTCCTGATAAGCAACCAGCAGAGCTTTTCTTGTTTCATCACTCATCATAACAGCGCCCGCTTCTGTTTTATTAAAGCCTTTGTTCTGCACCTGTCGCAAATTAATCAGAGAAAGCGCCAGCCGATCAGCAAGGAAGGGCCGAAATTCTTCCATTATATCCAAGGCGAGACCGGGGCGACCGGGGCGATCCCGATGTAGAAAGCCAACAGCGGGGTCCAGTCCCACCGATTCCAGTGCGGAACGGCAATCGTGCATCAACAGGGTATAGAGAAAAGAAAGCAGGCAATTAACATTATCCAGCGGCGGGCGGCGGTTGCGTTCCTGAAACGTAAAAGTTTCTTTTTGTGCAACTATCAGGTGATCAAAAACGCTGAAATAATTATGCGCAGCGTCACCTTCCAGGCCACGCACGGAATCCAGCGGCTGATTCAGTTCCAGCGATTGCAGCGAACGATTCATATCAGCCACACTACGGCGTAAGCCATCTTCATCCAGTTTGCCAGCGTGATCTCTCAGTGCACGCTGCAGGACCGTCCGGCTGTTGGCAACCTTGCCGATAACGAAGAACTTGGCCATCTTTGCAGAATAGTCCTGATTGTCGGCAAGCCGGTATTGTTCACGGCGCAATAACACATTGCCGGATACAGGCCCCTGCACGCGCGCCAGAAAACGGCCATTTTCCGTCAAAAAGCTGATTCCGACACCATTCTCGGCACAAAAACCCATGAGATAGGGACTACAGGATACATTGCCGAAACAGACAATTCCACCTATGGTATGCACCGGCACGCGCAGTCTGATTTCCTGATTGACTTTCACCGCCACGGTTTCGCCTTCCTTGGCCAGGTAAGTTCCCTGCGTGGTTACAAATAGAGTATTAAGGTGTTTTTTCATTTCTCATCCAGCATACGTTTTATGTAATTTTCAACTGAACGCTTCTTCTGCATTGCCTTGGGCATGCACTCGCCTGTCAGCGAGCAGCTTTCGCAACGCCTGGCATAGACGGGCTTGGGCGTTTGACCGGATTCGATTAATTCATGGGCAAGTTGTGCAATATTCCGCGTCTCCAACCGCAGCGCGTCATCAAAAGCAACTTCAAGACGCCGCCTGGTTTTGCCGTAAAAAAGCGCACCTCCGGGAATGGAAACATTCAGCATTTCTTCCAGACAAAGCGCCTGGGCGCAAAGCTGCACCTTATCGCTGTGGTCAGGCTTGGGTTTGCCTCTTTTGTATTCAACTGGAAAAGGCTGCCATGATCCATCGGCCTGACGGTGATATTCAATCACGTCCGCCTTGCCGATAAGCCCCAGCCGCAAGGACCGTAATGACGCGCCGCGCTCGATGCGAATATTCCCGCGCGACTCATCGCCTTCTTCATGCACACGCTCATGCATGATGCGACCTTCGGCAGTCAGGCGGTTTTCCTGCCAAACCTGCTCGACATGAATCAACGCACACTGACGCGGACAAAAGGCGAAGTGCTGCAAAGCAGATAACTGAATCAAATCATTGGGATCATACATGTCGTTACTTATTACCTAATTTATTACCTAATTTACCGGTTATTACCTAATTTGCCGATTTTGCGCCATTTGGCGGATCGGCCCCGTCCGAGGCATTCAATGACGCCCTGCGCCTGCAAATCTTTCAACACGCGACGGATCATATCAACACCAACGCCCGGACATTTTTTTTGCAAATCGGCCACGCTGAAATCACCGGAAGTATTTATAGCGGCTGTTTTTACAATATCGGTCTTTTCCCCTCTGGGCTGCGGCATCTGGTCCAACCGCTCTTCAAATTCTTTATACGCGCTCCGGATAATGAAACACAGGAAGTTGATATAATGCCACGGATTGTGCTTGCCTTCGTGCCACCCCTGTGAACTCAACTGAAGAGTTTCGTAATAGCGCTCTTTATTCTGTTCTATCAGACGTTCCAGGCTGACGTATCGCCCCACCTCGATTCCGGCATGATAGCATTGCAGCAACATGAGCAATCGGGAAACCCTGCCGTTGCCGTCACGGAACGGATGGATGCACAGAAAATCGAGATTGTAAGCAGCCATAGCAACAACACGGTGCATTTTAATATCTTGAAGTGAATCATCCCAGGACATATGAAGCTGCTTCATAAACTTCGGCGTTTGTTTTGCCGGTACAGTTCTAAATCTGATCAAGGATGTTCCATCCATTCTTTTTTCGATAATATCGCTGTCTTTTTCTTTGTATTTACCGGCATCCCATATTTCGCCGCGTGTCAGCAAATGCAACTTCCGGCAAGTCTCTTCGGTGACGGGCAATTTAGCGCCCAGTGTATTGATCAAGTTGAGCGCTTCACGATAGCCGCGCACTTCCTCCTCCGAACGGTCATGCAGAAGCGACTTCCCGAAAATGACAGTGCCGATGCGTTTCTGTTCCACCTCAACACCTTCAATACGGTTGGACGAAACGGCGCTCTCAATCAGGGCATGCTCTTTGAGCGAACTCAATCGCTGAGGCGACTGTTTTTTGTATAGCTCCTGTCTTCCCTTCGATTCGCTGATCTCGGCAAGATACCACGATGTCGTTGCCGGGATGGTTTCGAGATCTGAGATAAATTGTTTTAAGGTTATCATAAACCTGTTTTTGCTCCTTTTCTTTCCACTGCTAACATACCCTTAATCACCTGCAGAATCCTGGTTGGAAAGTCCTTGAAAATGATCATATTTTCACTTCAGCTTTTACACCGGTTGGAACCATAGCAGGATCAAATTTAATTTCGTAGTCAACGAAATCTCTTGCTGGTTTGTCACAATTTTCGGAGCGTACAACAGACACAAGATCAAACAGTTTATGCGCCGGAACGTTTCCCATAGATGATTCATGTTTAAATACAATCAGTTTGCGGGTTGCCATCTGACCACGTGCTGCGGAATGGTCATGTTCAAACATATTGCACATGGCATCCCAGAACAGATTCAAATCATCATCGCTAAAACCTGTTTGTCCAGCAAGCGGTGCTGAAATGAAACCGTGGCAGCGATAGAGAGCATATGGAACAGTGAATTTTCTTCCCATTGTCCGATTGTCGCCTGATTGCTTTTCCGCTTCTGCTGGTGTAGCCACAGCCATCCTTGTAATACTATGTTCTAAAGGGACAATTTGCTCTACACTTCTGGAAAACGTAAGCTGTACAGGCCCTCGGACTTGACCAGCATTTTCACCCGTCGTCATTACTGCACCGAAAGTCCTAACATCATAAAAGTTTTTACACATATACTTACGTGCAGCTTCGGTTTTTTCACCCTTTTCTTTTGCTTTAACATCTTCATTCTTATGAGCTTCAGCAATCAGGTTGTTTAGAATTGCTTTTTCCTTGATAAAAATATCAAATTTTTCAACGTCATTTTTAATAAGTTGCACATAATTTCTTACTTTACGTTTTATGCAGACATCCGTTACCAAGCCGTGGCCGGTTTCAGGATCAATTCTTGGCAAGTTACCGGCGTCGGGATCGCCATTCGGATTGCCGTCCTTAACGTCAAAGAATAAAACGAAGTCATACCGGTTTTGAATTGCATTGCTCATTATCTATCTCCTTTCGAAATGTTTAATCGATTTCTTGGTTGTCTTTCTTGGCAAAAAAGTCCTGTCGCTGATGATAGTAACCGACGGCAAACCGCCCCTGATCGGATAGAGACAGATGTGCGGGAAATTCATCAACGCCTGACATAATTTCGCCAATCAGCCGTTCCAGATTTACGGCGCGCCCCCGATTTTCCAGTTTGCTAATGTGATGATTTTTAAGTTTCATTAAAAGCGAAAAAACGGCCACAGGCGTGCTTGATGCAGCGCCATAAAAACGGTCGCGGATTGTTGCGTTGATTCCCGGATTCGCCTCTTCCTGTGCTTTTTCCAGAACTGCAAATAAACGCCCCATTCGAGAACCGATATTATTGTTATTTGTATCCAATGACATGCCAATCTCCTTTTGCTGTGGATAGTAGTATCTGGTTTCGCGTACGAGCAGTGCTTTGATTAAGGCCGCACGCGGATAAGAAACGTTCTGAAGTGATTTTCCGTTTTGATCTTTTTTCGACTGCTCCGCCTTAATGCGGTTAATGAGCGACGCTAAAATGGATTTGGGATAGGGTATCCCACTAAGAATAGAACGCATCATTTGACCGGAGAGATTGGGTTGAATATTTTCCGATTTCCCCTGCACCGCTGTTGAGACGAGTAAGCGAAATAAAGAAAGTGTTTCCGGTTGATTTGAACCATGTATAATTGTGCAGTCCTCAAAATGTTGATTGATGTTATCGACGACTTGCTGAACCGTGCCTTCATACCAGAAACGCACAGCTATGCGAGCGGCATTGGGCGCTAAACCAAGAACGTAAAAACGTGTCTGTGGATCGAGTTCCGGCTTTGCTCCAATGTGTGGTGCGCGAAAAGCGGCAATCAATGCCTTGGCGTCCTGTGTTTGATCGTTTTTGGGACTTTCACCAAATAGATCGGCGAATACGGCCTCAAATTTATGTTCTCTTTCTGCCCAGAAGACTGTGCTTGCATCACCTATTTGGATTCGCTGGTGGGAACCTTTTTTCAATAAGGTATTCAAAGCGGTTGTGTATGCAAATTCAGCTTTACTTCCAATTGGCGCATTATATCCTTGGTTTTTCCCAAATGATGCAAAGGCATCCAGATTGAAAGATACAATATTTGCGCCGGACGTTTGGGCACCCCAGACACCTTTAATGGCGGTATGAAGCCTAATTGGTTTATCTCTGTTACCTGTTATCAAACAAATCCCTTCCGGTTGTTCCTCATCTTGTTTTATGTTCTGGATGATCTTCACAACACTCGGTCTTTCACAGATAAGGCATGTGTCGTCCTGAAGTTGAAAGCTGAGTAATGCACCGGTATCTTCAATTTCTTTCCAGTGGGAATGACTATAAACCACTTCAAAGTCTTTTTTCCCCAAGAAGGCCAGAACGGATAATATACCTGAATCACAATTGTTTTTCGAAAAAACACCATCAATCCGCTTGATAAATGCCTGTTGTTGTTCTTCCGCCCGTGATTTCTGTTTGTCTAAATCCTTTTTGGCATCCGGTTTTAGTTTTCCAAAAATATAAACTGGCACATCCCAAAGCAGATTAGCGGCTACGCCACTTGTTTTTTTCACAGCTTTGGGCACAGTAAATTCCCTGGCAATTTTCTTTTTTCCTTCACCACTTCTTGTATCTTGAATATCTATGAATCTACCAACTGCATCGAGGATAATAAGAAAAGGGATGGCCTGTTTCTGAAATCCTTCAGTTGCAACATTGTTCTCTGTGGATGCAATTCGATCATAATATTGCGTGAGTGCCTGTAAAATCATGATCGCACCTCCGCTTTTTTCAAATCAATAATCCCGTTGTAAAGTTGCGCGCGGAAAAACGAGGGGTGGCAACCATCCGTGCAGGTATGGACATGCCGGCCATCGTCGTTAGATGTATCATGGCAAATGTCATAGAGCATCCAACCCAGATCACGAGTATCCCTAATTGATTCGGGTAGTGATGGCTCATCGTGAATCAATTCAAAATGTGCTGAAAATTCCCTGCAACCCAGAAATGGTTGGTTGAAGCATTGACCCTTTTGGACTCGGCGCATAAACATTTCCTGAAACTTGATAATGTTATCCTCAGCACCAGCCCTTTTAGTTATGATAAAATGCGCATGAATTGTGTAAGCAACATCCCGCAAAAACAATCCGGCCCTTTGCTGACGCTGTTCCTCAATAAAAATCCCCTCACTGCGCGGCGACATGCGAGCGCCTACTTCATTTCGCCTGACAGATTCCCAAAGAATTGGTTTAAGTACATCAATCCTTTCGATCTTCCATGAAATAGCTGGTTTCCAGAGAATGGCTTCCAGAACACCGCGCGCCGCCGAAGGCGTCATCACATCATAGGAAACGCGCTCCACTTTCATTTCAGGACGGGTAAAGCAGGCATTATCGCCCCAGACCTTCAGATAGAAAGTTCTACTTTTCGATGTCTTGTCATTCATGTGACCTCCTTTCCTGAATTTCATACAATAAGATCATCCGGCGCATAAATGGCCGAACGGTCTGAATAAAAACCGGTATTTTCGTCATACATAGCACTATGTCCCTGAATATATATGCCTGGATGGATCGCGCGTATCGCTCCATCCGTAACGAGTTTGTTATGAAGGTAGCGGGGCAGATTTACGATGTACCGCTGAAGTTTACGCATGAGGTTTCTATCCGGTTGTCTTTTTTCAAGTTCATCGATAAGATACTGTCCGTCGCGATAGGCAACAACTACTGATGATTGTTTTGTGTCGTCAATTATCTTGAATTTTCTTGCAGCAGTGCGGAAGCTGAAACGTAACTCGCCATCGGTTAAATCTTTTAAAATGCCATAATGATCCAGCCGCTCACCTTGTAACCAATAGAGTTCCTGGAAAAATTTTGTAAACTGATCGGGTGCAATCAGGTCGCAACATTCCCTTTCTAACAGTCTTTTGCCAATGCCCGCAGCTTGTCGCAAATGTCCAATAGGTGGTTCTGTAGGTGGCCTGAACACAAAAACGTGTCCTTCTTTCAAAAGGCCTTCACGATTGCAGCGGCCGGCGGCTTGCGCTACAGAATCCAAGCCGCAAAGCGCCCGATACACAACCGGAAAATCCAAATCTACGCCAGCTTCCACAAGTTGCGTGCTGATAACTCTCGTAGGTTGTCCGTCTTGCAATCGTTGTTTTATCTCTGCTAAGGTATCAGAGCGATGCGCACCACACATCAGCGCGGAAAGGTGGAAGGTTCCTTCCGGCATTAACTGCCAGAGTTTTCGACAATCGTCACGCCGATTGACAATACACAACACTGATGGATGTTCCCGTAGCCACTTACTTAAAACTTCCCATTCAACAGTTTCATCAAGCGGTCTTAAGAGATCAACACGAACGCGCTTGAAATCTTTATGGAGACGATCCGGCTCGGCCATAATTTCCTGAGTATCTGGCAGACCTTTGAAGGCAAAAGATGGTTGCGGCAGAAGCGCCGGTTGCGTGGCAGTTGATAATAAGAGGGTGACGCCATAATGCCGCCGCAATTCCTCCAATACATGAAGAATAGGATTGAGAAATTCCGGGGGGAGTAATTGAACTTCATCCAACACAACAATAGTGTTCGCAATATTGTGTAGCTTTCTTGACCTGCTTGTCCGGCTTGCAAAAAGTGATTCAAAGAATTGAACAGCCGTTGTCACAATAATCGGCGCATCCCAGTTTTCACAAGCCAGTCGCATTTTTGTGGTTGTTTCCTTTTCCTCCTCCTCGTCATATTCCAGATTGGCATGGTGTTCGATTACATTGTCTCCAAATATCTTGCGAAATTGATCAGCAGTCTGTTCGATAATACTAACATAAGGAATAACATAAATAATTCTTCGCTTTTTATGTATAATAGCATGATGAAGCGCAAAAGCCATTGAGGAAAGTGTTTTACCGCCTCCAGTTGGAACGGTAAGCGTATAGGCATCCGGTTTATCTGAAGCTTTTTCGATACACTGTTTCAAAATGCTGGTTCTTAAACGATTTACATGCGTGTCTTTAGCTTGCCTCGTTTTTTCATTCATGAAATTGGAAAAGATTTGCAGGAGCTCCTTCATGTCCAAATAATTGCTACGCAATAAAGATTTATCTTTTTCAAAAAATGATTCCGTATCCAGAAAGTCTGCATCAACCAGACAGGAAAACAGCATTCGAATCCAAAAGGCCGGATCAGCACCCTTGGGTGGTTTTTCTTTTGGCAGGCTTTTTTCTAATATATATGGTGGAATGTTTGTCTTTTTAATTAATTCCAGTAGATTTGTTTCTTTCAGGCGAATCGATAAAGCGGCTTTCCCTGTTTCATCCGCTGTCCAATCTGCTAATCCTGCATGATGACCAGCGATTGGATATGAAAAAATACGCCCTGCGGGGCCAAGCTTTTCAATGGCCCATAGCGCACCTGCGGTTGAATGATTTACTTTATATAAAATATCGGAAGAATCATCAGCCATTCCACAAGCGACCTTAATCATTTTTTGAAATGGCTCAGAGTATTTTCCAAGGTCATGCCAAAGCCCGCAGAGTCTACCCCATTCTGTAGCACCAAATTCGGAAGCAAATTCTGCAGCTAAATTTGCCGTATTATTTAAATGGTCTTCGAGTAGATGAATTCTTTTGTCTTCAGATACATGCGCAATCATAGTTTTCAAATCATTCATTGGTCCATTAGTCAGCAAATCATTTAATATTTTATATAGATATTAGACCTTCTACATAAGACATGCTGTATTTCCTTTCTTTGAAACTATCTTAAGATGTTGTCATACAATAGATCATTCACCAATGTTAATCTATCTTACCCTCCCTCCCAACAGCGTGTCCGATCAAAAATTATTTCAGTTATTTCTGAAGCAATTTTTTACTTTTTGCCGCTGTTGCAGGTGTATGGCGCTGATTCAGCAGATTTAATATCACCCTAACCATGATTTCTTTCTCGGATGGCTTACTCGCGGCGATCATGAGCGTCAGGGCAACCAGCGCATTTTCATCAATGCGTTTACGACCGTCTTTATCCAGCAAGATACCGGTTTTTTGGAGAAAACAAACGAACAACGCCGCCGCAATACGTTTATTACCATCAATAAAGCTGTGATTCTTTGTCACAAAGTAAAGCAGATGTGCGGCTTTCTCCTCCACGGTGGGATAGACATCTTTACCGTCGAAGGTTTGATAAACGGCGCTCAGCGAACCTTGAAAGCTTTTATCCTTTTCCTGTCCGACAAGAGCAGAATCTTTAAATTTTAATTTCATCTGATCGATGATCTCTCTGGCTTCTTCATAGGTCAATTTGTATTTTGTTCTTCTGGTCCCTTTCGGCATAACCAGACACTGATGATCGAAGTCATCAAGAATATTTAGCGCCTTTGAATATTCGGAGATAATTTGAACAATGCCCTTTGCTTCATCAGAAACATCGTCAAGAAGCGTAATGTTGCCCAGCAAGCGGACTGTTTCCTGTAATTCCCGGATTTTACCCTGCTGTTCCTTTAATCGCTTTTCATTAATGGTGTAACCTTCAACCAAATGCCGACGCAAGACATTGGTTGCCCAAATGCGAAATTGTGTGCCTCGTTTTGAATTGACACGATAACCGACAGAGATAATCATATCGAGATTATAGTAATTGGTTTGATATGTTTTCCCATCTGAGGCAGTATGTGCAAAAATTGCACATACTGATTTTTCCTCCAATTCCTTTGTTTTCAGAATATTACGTAGATGCTTCGTTACAACACTTCTCTCAGTGTCAAACAATTCGGACATCTGTTTTTGTGTCAGCCAGACAGTGTCCTTTTCCAACCGAACTTCCAGATGATTCTTGTATAAAATCACCTGCCCTTGCGCATCTTGTATCATAACGTGTTTTTCAGTTACCATTGACTCCTCTCCTCCGCCGGAAGCATCAAGCAATGATTTTTTCTTTTTTCTTC
>DAOQVG010000034.1:0-10534 GCA_035341435.1 Smithellaceae bacterium | reverse complement strand
TCCATAGAGGCGAAAATTTTTCATGCGCCCTCCGCAGACTCTTGCCGGCTCAGATCGTCAGCCGGTTATATTCTTCCAATACTTTGTTATATTTCTCGTGAATCATTTTACGGTCGAACTCCCAGAACTCCAGCAGCATTTTTTCCTGTTCCACCCGGGTAAAGTACTCCTGGGCGGGATAAAAGAAATGTTTATCTTCCTTCTCTATGTGTCGGGGATAAAAGTCGATCAACTGCCGCGCCAAATCGACTATTTCGGCCAGTTTACTTTCGTCGCCGGACAGATACGCTTCTTTGGCGGCCACCAGCCCGGCCGTTGTTTTCCTGCCCCAGACATGCTCATCGAGCAGCTCTTTCATGATTTTTTCGAGCTCCGGCGTCATTTCCTTTTTGGCCAGATCACGGAAAAGAATTTCCTCTTCCTTCCCGTGATGGGTACGGTCGGCATATGTTCTGATGAAATCAACAGCCACATCAATAATGAGGGGATTAACTTTCTTCTTTTTTTCTATTTCCTCAATGTGCTTTTGAAAAGACGCCAGCATCTTTTCAATTAATCTGTGCTCCCACATTAAAGGTCCGATCGGTTTCATAATTCCTCCCCGTCCACTTTATTTGTTTTCCCCGCAGCTTCATAAATTTGTAATTATTCTAACATAAATCAAATTAATATTTAAAAATATTTTCATATAATTAAGATCTGTTGCAACGAAGTTTTATTTTTGATACACGGTTACAATGACTGCAAATGCTGAAGAAAGAATATTAAAATATATTGCCGGGGAAAAAATGAGAAGCCACATACCGTCCATCATGGCTGCTGTCTGCCTTTTATTGCTGCCCTTGCTTATTTCCTGCCAGCAACCCCGGGAAACCCAAAAGCCCGACAACAAAATACAGATAATCGCCACAATTTTTCCTATCTACGACATGTCCCGCAATATCGGCGGTGATAAAGTCCAGGTCACCATGCTGCTGCCGCCGGCAACAGACGCCCACAATTATGAATTAAAACCGGGAGAAATCGTTAAGATCAGCAAGGCCGATCTATTTCTTTATTTGAATATGGAGCTGGAAAACTGGGCGCACAAAGTGATCGCGGCAACTACATCCGGGACAAAACTGCTGCCGGTCGAAACGGGCAGCGGCATTACCATGCTGCCTTTAAGCGGAAATCATGAGCATGAAGGAGAGGCCGGACATCATCATGCCTCCAAATTCGATCCGCATATCTGGCTCGATTTCAGCAATGCCTGCAAGATGGTGGATAATATCGCCGCCGCCCTGGTAAAAATTGATCAGCGCAACAGCGGCTATTACCTGAAAAACGCCGCCGGGTACAAAAACAAATTGACTTCCCTCGACAACAAGTACCGGACTGAGTTGACGAATTGCCAAAGCCGGACTATTTTACATGCCGGGCATCGGGCCTTTGCTTATCTGGCCAACAGGTATGGCTTAAGCTATTACTCAGTTTACAATGTGTCGGCTGACTCCGAACCGGAGCCGCAAAAAATCATGGCCCTGATCAAGCAGATTAAAGATACGAAAACGCGCTACATCTATTCCGAGGATTTAATTAATCCCCGCCTGGCCCAGACGATCGCCAAAGAAACAGGGGCGGGCCTCCTGAAACTCAGCAACGGACATACTGTAAGCAGGGCGGATATGTCTCAGGGCATTACTTTCCTCGCGCTTATGGAAGAAAACCTGGTGAATTTGAAAAAGGGCCTGCAATGTCAGTGAATGTAATCAGCGTCGAAAAACTGGCCTTCTGCTACAACGGCATCGAAGTTCTGCAGGACATTTCCTTCGCCGTCGAAAAAGGCTCCTACCTGGGCGTAGCGGGGCCGAACGGATCCGGCAAAAGCACGTTGATTAAAAATATCCTGGGCATCCTTCAGCCCCGGCAAGGCAACGTTTATCTCTTCGGGCAGCCGCTGGCGTCTTTTCGCGAATGGAATAAAATAGGCTACCTGCCTCAGCGACTGGCCGCCCTGAACACTCATTTTCCCGGAACGGTCCGCGAAATTGTCCAGTTGGGCGCCGGGCGAAAAGCGGATTCGCGGAATATAGCTCAGGTGCTGCAAATGATGGAGATAGAGCATCTTTCCTCCCGCCCAATCGGCGAACTTTCCTACGGCCAGCAGCAAAGAGCAATGCTGGCAAGGGCTTTGGCTTCAAAACCGGAATTGCTTATTTTTGATGAGCCGACTACCGCTCTGGACCCGCAAACAAGAGAGAACTTTTATCATCTGACCCATGATTTGAATCTTCAACAGGGAACCACCATCATCCTCGTTACGCACGATACGGGAGTCCTGGGCAATTATGCCCGGCGTCTTCTCTATCTGGACAAGAAAATTATTTTTCTGGGATCATTCGGTGATTTCTGCGCTTCAGCGGAAATGACCGATATTTTCGGCGGGGCCAGCCAGCACATAATTTGCCATCAACACGACAGGAGAAGCGCCTGAATGAGCCTCGGTGAAATCTTAAGTTTTGCTTTCATTCAACGGGCAATACTTGCGGGATCGCTTATCGCCGCCGTCTGCTCCATTTTGGGGGTGTTTCTTGTTTTGCGCCGCATGTCCCTGATCGGCGACGGCCTCGCCCATACAACTTTCGGCAGCGTTGCCGTAGTGCTGCTGCTCGGCGCCAGCCCCCTTTACGTAACCCTGGCGGCGTTGCCCCTGGTACTGATTTCATCGCTCGCCATTCTCAAACTGACCAGCTCCAAAAAGATTTTCGGCGATGCGGCCATCGGCGTCGTTTCTTCGATCGGCATTGCGGCGGGTATAGTCCTGGCAAGTTTGTCCGGCGGATATAATGTTGATCTCTTCAGCTACCTCTTTGGCAATATTCTGACTGTTAATCAGACCGAACTACTCCTCTCGCTGGTAGTTTTTGCAGTTGTCGCCGGTTCGGTAATTTTCTTCTATCAGGATCTATTCGCCGTTACTTTTGATGAAGAGTTGGCCCGGAGCATGGGAATTAAAACGAACCGGATAAATATCATTCTTTTTTTATTAACAGCAGTCGCCGCCGTTTTGGCCATGAAGGTTACCGGTATAATGCTGGTTTCCGCCATGCTGATTCTGCCGCCGTTGACAGCCCTCCAGCTGACCGTCAGCTTTAAAGCGACAATTGCTGTTTCCGCCGTCTTCTCCGTCCTCTCCGTCATCTGCGGCATTATCTTTTCGTTTATGCTGAATATACCAGCCGGAGGAACCATCGTGATCTGCAATGTCCTCTTTCTGTTTATTAGCTTCGTCATAAGAAAGATTTTACCGGCGGCAAATTCGCAATTAATAAATTAATAAATTAATTGACAAAACCAAAATCACTGTCCATCTTGATTATAATAATAAAAAATAAAAAGGAGGTAGAACTATTATGGCTATCAGTTTACCGTCGTTACCATATGACAAAGATGCTTTATCACCTTTCATCAGCGCCAACACACTGGACTTTCACCATGGAAAGCATCATAAGGCTTACGTCGACAATTTAAACAAACTGATTGAGGGAACGGACCTCGACAAACTATCTCTCCCGGAAATTATCAAGATCAGCAGTAAAGATGCGGCCAAAATTGGTATATTTAACAATGCCGCCCAAGCTTGGAATCATGCTTTCTACTGGCACTGTCTGAAAGCGGGGGGAGGCGGCAAACCCGGCGGGGAAATCGCCAAAATGATTGATGCGGCCTGGGGAAGTTACGAGAAATTCGCTGAAGAATTAAAAAATGCCGGAGCCACCCAGTTCGGAAGCGGCTGGGCATGGCTGATACTCGAAGGGAAAGATCTGAAAATAGTAAAAACGGCCAACGCCGACACACCTTTGGCGCATGATCAAAAACCGCTGTTGACAATCGATGTCTGGGAGCATGCCTATTATCTGGACTATCAAAACCGCCGGCCGGATTACCTGGCCGCCGTAATACAAAATCTGATAAACTGGGATTTCGTCACCGCAAACCTGGGTTAAATCAATTAATTAAATTAAAATGGGGGCCTCTTGATAAAGGCCCCCATTTTTTTACATTGCAAAATGCAGGAACATTAAGCTTTTTTATCTACTCTGTCCTTTAATTCTTTCCCCACCTTAAAGAATGGCAATTTTTTAGGCTCAACTTTGATTTTAGTGCCTGTTTTGGGATTTCTTCCGGTATAGGCGTCATAATTCTTTACTACAAAGCTTCCAAACCCTCTTATTTCAATCCGACCACCTTTTTTCAGTTCATCAGTAAAACCTTTGAAAACGAGATTAACTACATCAATGGCCTTTTTTTCTGTTAAGTTCATCTTCTGGCTTAAAGCTTCAATCAGACCCGATTTGTTCATAAAACCTCCTTAAGGCTTTCACACCGTTAAATCATCATAGGATAAAAACAGAATTATTCATTTCATATGGGCGTAACTATTATTTATTTTGCACCGCTTGTCAAGAAAATTTTACCTGCCGGCCGCGACGGTTTTAATCGTTAACCGCGCTATCTCTCCAGGGGTCAAATAGCGCCAGTCGCCTTGTTTTAGATTGCCCAGCGTCACATCACCTATTGCCACCCGCACCAAACGGGCCACCCTGTGGCCTGCTGCTTCGAACCCTCTGCGGATTACCCTGTTTTTTCCTTCTCTGAGGGTCAGCCGCAGCCAGCAGCTTTTATCATTGAACTTCTCTACCTGAATATTTTCCGGCTTGAAGAGCCCGTCGGCAAGTTGAATTCCTTTGGTTAATTGCTTTATTTCCTCCTTGCTCAGGCGGCCCTGAATTTTGACACGGTACACCTTGGGCGATTGGAAACGCGGATGCTGAATTTTCTGGGCGAAATCTCCGTCGTTGGTCAGAAGCAACAGCCCTTCGGAATCATAATCGAGCCGTCCGACGGGATAAACCCGTTCCGGAATCCCACGAATTAAATCGACGACCGTGGGCCGGTGCTCCGGATCAGACATCGTGGTGACATAACCGGCGGGCTTATGCAAAATAATATAAAGCAATGTTTTTTCAACCGATATTACTTTACCGTCAACCCGGATAACATCCTGGGCGGCATCAGCCTTGGCTCCAAGTTCGCGCACCACAACATCATTAACGCTGACGCGTCCGGCCGTAATCAACTTTTCCGCATGCCGCCGGGAATCCACGCCGGCGGCGGCAATTATTTTTTGTAAACGTTCTTTCACGATTCGGATAATTCCCCGGCGGTCTGCGCCTCTGTCTGTTCGTTTAATTCCTTCAATTCCCTGAGGGTCGGCAATTCAGAGAGATCTTTAAGATTGAAGACTTCCAGAAATTTTTTTGTCGTCCCGTAAATAATCGGCTTACCCGGCACATCCTTGCGCCCGACGATGCGCACCAGTTTCTTTTCCAGAAGCCCCTTCAACGGAGCGCTGACATCCACCCCCCGGATATCCTCGATTTCCGCCTTCACAATAGGCTGCCGGTAAGCAACAATAGCCAGCGTCTCCAGCGCCGCCGGAGACAGGGAAGCGGGTTTTGTCCCTTTTAATTTCTTCACCCAGGGACTCAGTTCCGGCCGGGTGCGAAATTGAAAGCCTCCGGCGACTTCGGCCAGGCAAATTCCGCTTTGGCGCTCGTCGTATTCAACAAGCAGCTCTTGAATTGCTTTTTTAACTTCCGCTCTCTCCACATCATTCAGCACCGCGCAGATTTTTTCCAGCGCCAGCGGAGTTTCAGAAGTTAAAATCAGCGCTTCGATAATTGCTTTGTAATTTGGCATCTATGCTATCCTTGTAAAAATTACACTTGCTGGGCGGCGTCGTAAAATGGTCGCAGGCAAGGCGCGCGAATCATGAGGAACGAGGCGTATTTTACATACGCCGCAGTGACAAGGGATGAAGCGCAACGCAGCATCCGTCCATTTTACGACGCCGTCTATGACTCCACCGCCGGGAATACGCGTATTACCCCAAAAGCCGATGTTTGATAGGCTTTGATCATCTTCAACTTAATCAATTCCAGAATGGCCAGAAATGTATAAACAATGCGCCGGCGGTCGGTCCGCTCTCCCAGTAATTCCTCAAAGGTAAGATTTTTTTCGCGATTCAACCGTTCCATTACGTCGTTTATTATATCAGCCAGCGACATCTTTTCCAGATCAATTTTCAGAAACTCTTTTTTATCGATCCGGGAAACCAGACGATGAAAGGCATCTATCAGTTCAAAGACATTAACTTCAATAAGTTCATCCTCATCTTCAGCCGCCTGCTCCATATCGTCGTCCAGCGGCGCCGAACGTGTAAAAACATCCCGCTCCAAAAGCGGACGCCCCTGCAGAGCAGCCGCCGCTTCCTTGAAAGCCTGATATTCCAGAAGCTGCCGCACCAGCTCGGCCCGCGGATCTTCCTCTTTCTCTTCCTCCGACGGTTCATCCGGAACAGGCAGGAGCATCTTTGACTTGATATGAATGAGCGTAGACGCCATGACCAGGTATTCCCCGGCCAGATCAAGATTCAGCGACTTTATTATTTTGAGGTATTGAAGATACTGCTCCGTAATCAGCGCAACAGGAATGTTATAAATATCGATTTCATTTTTCTTAATCAAATACAAAAGCAGGTCGAGCGGTCCCTCAAAGATATCCAATTTTATGGCGTAGCCTGTTGTTTCGTCAGCCAAGATCAGATATCTCCTCTGTTTTTATATTTTCACGGCCGCCCGGACTTCTTCCAAAGTCTGGCCCGCGATCCGTTCAGCTTTCCGGTTGCCTTCGGCGATAATTTCGTGAATTTCATTCATGTGATTAGTATAGTAATCCATGCGTTCATGAATCGGCGCCAATTCTGCGGCGATTCGCCGGGCCAGCATTTTTTTGCAATCGGTGCAGCCTATGGCTGCTTTACGGCAGCCGGCGTCTATTTCTTTTACCGTCTCCTCATCAGAATACAATCCGTGAAAAGTAAACACATTACATATTTCAGGATTTCCCGGATCTTTTTTTCTCATGCGCTGGGGGTCGGTAAACATCGACGATACCTTCGTCTGCAAAACCTCGCCGCGATCACTGATGTAAATTGAATTGTCGTAGGATTTGCTCATCTTTCTTCCGTCCATACCCAGCAGTTTGGGCACACTGGTCAAAAGCGGCTCCGGGATGGGAAATATTTCCCTGTAGAGAAAATTAAAACGGCGCGCTATTTCGCGGGTGAGTTCCACGTGCGGCAGTTGGTCGACTCCGACGGGCACGCCATAAGCCTTGTACATAATAATATCAGCCGCCTGCAGTACGGGATAGCCCAGGAAGCCGAATGTGGATA
Source organism: Smithellaceae bacterium (assembly GCA_035341435.1). Lineage (GTDB taxonomy): Bacteria > Desulfobacterota > Syntrophia > Syntrophales > Smithellaceae > MVRV01. The sequence continues at coordinate 3,252 of DAOQVG010000034.1, read as the reverse complement.
AATCCTTACTGGTCAGCTCCGCTTTCATTTCCTTGTAAGTGGGATTGCGCTCCAGCCAGGGCAGAGGAGTTATCATCGACAGCAAAAGGAAAAGCTCCGCATGTTCTTTAATGGCGGACTGTACAAAGAGAGTGCTTTTATGCGGATCAAGACCGACGGAGAGCCAGTCAATAAGCATATTGATTGTATTGTCTTTGATATTTTCCGTCGTGCTGTATTCACTGGTCAGTGCATGCCAGTCGGCGACAAAATAGAAGCAGTCATATTTTCCGCTGTTCTGTAATTCGACCCAATTTCCTAAAGCTCCATGCAAATTGCCCAGATGCAGCTTCCCCGTAGGACGCATTCCGCTGAGAATTCTTTTTAGTACCAAAACAAAAACTCCTTACAGTTATTCAGTAAACAACCTTAATGCACCAGTTTAATTCCTAAGTCAATGATGACGGCATCGCAAAAAGGCCGGATGCTGCGTTGCGCTTCATCCCTTGTCACTGCGGCATACGCCAAGTATACCTCATTCCTCGGTATTCGCACGCCTTGCCTGCGACCTTTTTACGATGCCGTCTGTAAATGGCCACTTTTACGACTTTTTACGAGGTCGTCAATGATGACATCGCGGCCGGGAGAAGGAGGCGCCGCGGCGTGGTTTGACAAGCCCACCATGAATGATCATCAGCTTAAAGCCTGCGTTGCGCCTGCCGAAGGTCCAACAAAGATAGCGCTTGTTTTTGAAACAGGATAAGGCCTCCGATTGTTTATTAATAATGCGGAGGCCTTAGTTGGAAGATAAATTAATAAAACGTTATTTAACTTTGTCGGACAGAGCCTTGCCAGGCTTGAATTTAACCACTTTCTTTGCAGGAATCTTGATTGTTTTACCGGTCTGGGGATTTCTGCCCTCTCTGGCCTTTCTCTTGATTACAGAGAACGTACCAAATCCGACAAGACCGAATTTACCGGTTTTTTTAAGATTCTTCGTCACCGCTGTAATGTAAGCTTCCAAGGCCAACGTACCTGCTGCTTTAGAAATACCCGCTTCATCCGCAATAAAAGTTATCAATTCTGCTTTTGTCATTACCTTTGCCCCCTTTTATAGAATAAACCTTTAATTATATTTTACTGCTTTCCAAGGCTATCACTTTAAATTCCATTGTAAGCTTCTGTATCCATCCTATTACAAACGCAACGTTTACCAGGTTAATTTGGCTGCACTTTGTTCGCCCCCGTCGGGCTCGGGATGCGGAGGACACATGTTGCAGCAAGCTGGCGCTACGCCTAACATAAATAAAATCAACAATCAAGAAAAAATTAATTTTTCCTGAATAATTTTAATGCGTACGGATTTTCTCCGGAATTGACCGGTTGTGATCGCCGCCGCTTCTTCTTTTTTACCACAGGCTGATGTATCTTTGAAAAAATCCGGACGGCGTGTCATTACTATACCTCTTTGACAGCGACGAACTTTTATGTTAGCGGTTCCCATAAAAAATTAACCCATGTCCCCGACTTCCGGCATCAATACAAAAAATATAAGGCCTATGACACAATCCTTCGCACAAACACTCCAGTGCTGGTTTCGCCTCTCCCGGCCTCCCTTTCACAGCGTGGGAGCTTTACCTTTTATATTGGGCACTTTACTTGCCTATAAATTTAACGCGGTGTTTAACTGGGAAGTTTTTGCTCTGGGCCTTTCCGGCGTTGTCCTGATCATGCTGGCAACTTACCATTCCGGAGAATATTTTGATTATAAGGGAGACGTCATTTCCAGCCGCTTGCACAACAACCAGTTTGCCGGCGGCACCCGTACACTGCAGGCGGGGAAAATAGCACCGGCAATCACTCTGTGGACAAGCATAATCGCTGTTATTGCCGCCCTTTTCATAGGAATCATTCTGCAGTTCGTCTATAAAACAGGCCCCTATACTCTTTCACTGGGTATCCTGGGAACACTTCCCGGATTTTTTTATTCGACGGAGCCCGTTCGTCTGGTAAAGAGAGGAATCGGTGAATTATTTATCGGCTTCTGCTATGGCTGGCTGCCCGTCGCCTCGTCTTACTACATTCAGACCGGCACGATAGCTCCGATCATTAATCTGCTATGGCTGCCGATCGGCCTTTCCATCTTTAATGTCATCCTGCTCAACGAGTTCCCCGATTACGAGGCTGACGTTGCCACTGATAAAAAGAATCTGCTTTACCGGATCGGCAAGCCCAAAGGCTTGATTGTCTACATCATCGTTGCTGTTTTAACTTCACTGTCGATGTTTGCCGCTCCGGCATGGGGAGTGCCCGCGAAGGTGACTTATTTTTACCTGCCTTTTTTCCTTGTTTCCCTTTACATAATCGTTCAACTTTGCCGGAAGGCCCACGAGGATGCCCGGAAACTGGAAATACTTTGCGGCTTGAACATCGTCGTTAACCTGGGCACAACCCTTACTTTTATTCTGGTGTATATTTAATGAAACTCGACAGACAAAACAATAAAGTAAAACCTTTTTACGATCCCCCTTCTCTTCTGTTCCGTCAATTGGGAAGTGTCCTGCTGATGGGATATCTCAACCGATGGCGGCATTTTCCGGGATGGCTGTTTAAACATGGCTTCCCTTCAATTCCTGTTTCCAACGGAGCATGGGGTATGGGCTGCATCGGTTATCCGGGGCATCCCGTCTGGGAAGTAACTGGCGCCTGCAATCTGCGCTGCATTCACTGCCATGCAACGAGCGGCAAAGCCGCCCCGGATGAACTGACCACCGACGAGGGAAAAAGACTCATCGACATGCTGGCGGCGGAAAGTGAATTTCGAACTTTAATTTATACCGGCGGCGAACCTTTAGTGCGGCCCGATATTTTCACCCTGCTCAAGCATTCTCAAAAAGCTGGTCTGGCCAACATCATTGCCACCAACGGCACCCTGATCGACGAAGAAATGGCTTTCAAACTCAAGGAGCACGGCGTTGTCTGCAATGCCATCAGCATTGATTCCGCCGATGTCGCCACCCACGACTTTGTAAGGAACAAACCGGGCGCCTATGAGCTGGCGATGCGGGCAATGGAAGCAACAAAAAAAGCGGGAATTTTACTGCAGGTCAATACAACGGCAATGGAATACAACATGCCACATCTTGCGGAACTGATTGACTTTGCCGATAAATCCGGTGCGGGCATCATGCTTATGTATCAACTTGTCGCCGTGGGCCGCGGAGAGAAGATTGAAAAAGCGACTCTCAAGAAAAGCGCCAACAAATACCTGAG
>DAOQVG010000033.1:5944-10537 GCA_035341435.1 Smithellaceae bacterium | reverse complement strand
CATCGAACAGCTCAATAAGATATTGCCCCCCTGGACGGTAAATACGATTGCCCAGGCGGTAGGCGCTGCGGCGGTGAAAGATGCGGATTATGCGCTTCGCAGTCAAAAATTAGTTTCGGAAGAACGGCAGTGGCTGCAAAATGAACTGGGTAATATGTCCGGGTTGACGGTTTATCCCGGCAGCGTGAATTTTCTGCTGGTCAAAATTAACCGTAAAGACAAGAGCGCCCCGCAGTTGGCTGAAAAACTGCTTAAAGAAGGTATCGCCATCCGGGTGTGCGATAATTTCGCCGGTCTTGACGAACGGTTTTTCCGCGTTGCCGTCCGGACACGCGACGAAAATATCCGCCTTTGCGCCGCCCTTGCCGGCTCTCTGGGCGAAGCGCCAAGAGTGATCGCCCGCAGGAAAGCAAAATGTCTGATGGTTCAGGGGACCGGTTCCAACGCCGGCAAGAGCATCATTGTAGCCGCTCTGTGCCGCATAATGCTGCAGGACGGTTTGCGGATTGCGCCGTTTAAGGCCCAGAACATGTCGCTTAATTCTTACGTGACCCGCGACGGCGGCGAGATGGGCCGCGCTCAAGTGGTTCAGGCCCAAGCGGCCAAACTTGATCCGGATGTACGCATGAATCCGGTGCTGCTCAAACCGAACAGTGAACTGGGGTCGCAAATCATCGTCCGCGGCAAGCCCGTCGGGAATATGGATTTTCAGGAATATATCGACTTCAAGGCCATGCCCTTCACCGCGGCCAAAGAGGATTTTGAATCGCTTGGCGCCGAGTATGACGCCGTAATTATGGAAGGTGCGGGCAGTCCTGCGGAAATCAATCTTAAAAGCAATGATATCGTCAACATGAATATGGCCCTTTATGCACAGGCTCCTGTTCTGCTGGTGGGCGACATCGACCGGGGGGGGATTTATGCATCCTTTATCGGCACCCTGGAGGTTTTAACGGAAGCGGAACGGAAGCTGCTGGCCGGTTTCATTGTTAATCGTTTCCGCGGCCAGAAAAAATTCCTGGATTCCGCCCACAGGTACATTCTGCAGTACACCGGTCGGCCGGTTTTGGGGGTGGTGCCGTATCTGAATAATCTGGGGCTGCCGGAGGAAGATTCCGTAAGCTTTAAAGAAGGGTTGATTAAAGACGTCGTTCCGGACAGAGACCATGTCGTCGTCGCGGTCATTGACCTGCCGCATATCTCCAACTTCACCGATTTCGACGCTCTGCATATTGAACCGGATGTCCGCCTGCGGGTCGTCAAGAATCCGGCTGATCTGGGTGAACCGGACGCCGTCATTCTGCCGGGCAGCAAAAACGTCATGGGTGATCTGGCCTTCCTGAAAAAGACGGGGATGGGGCAGCGGATTCTGGAACTGGCGGCGAAAAAGAAAACAGAGATTGTCGGCGTCTGCGGCGGCTTCCAGATTCTGGGCAGTAAGATCGACGATCCTCACGGCATCGAGTCTCCGGAAAAAGAATCTCTCGGTGCGCTGGGGCTGCTGTCCGTTTCTACATATCTGTCACCGGACAAAACGCTCAAGCGTATAGAGGCAAAACACCTGCTTTCCGGGTTGCCGCTTACGGGCTATGAAATCCACCATGGTCTTACCGCGGGGGATAATTTGATACCCGTGGTCGAAGGAGAAGACGGGAAAATAATCGGCCTGGGCACAGCGGACGGAAATGTCTGGGGTACTTATCTGCACGGCGTCTTCGACGCCGATGAATTCCGCCGCTGGTTCATTGACCGGCTGCGGGTAAGGCGCGGCCTTGCCGCCTGCGGTAAAGTTTGTGCGGTTTACGATCTGGAACCGGCGTTTGAACGCCTGGCTGCCGTTGTCCGCGAGAGTCTTGATATGGCGGCGATATACAAAATCATGGGGCTGTAATGACACTGGAAATGCAAATAATTCTGGCCGTCATTCTCGATCTGCTGTTTGGCGATCCGCGGTGGCTGCCTCATCCGGTTAAGCTGATCGGCCGGCTTATCACCGTCCTGGAAGGGTTGCTGCGGAAAATAATCGCAAATCAACGTGCGGCCGGAACATTGATGACTATTATCGTGATTGCAGTCACGGGAGGCGTTACTTTTTCCGCTCTCAGAATTGCGGCCTGGATCCATCCCTGGGTGGCGGATGTGCTTTCGGCATTGATCATTTACACGACCTTGTCCATTCGAGACCTGGGCAAGCACAGTATGGATGTCTACAGGGCTTTGCAGGCGGGGGATTTGCCGCAGGCGCGCGCTAATGTCGCTTTTATTGTCGGGCGCGATACGGACAAGCTGGATGAAAAGGGAATTATTCGCGGAACGGTGGAAAGCGTGGCGGAAAATACGGTTGACGGAATTATCGCCCCTCTTTTCTTTGCTGTGCTTTTTGGACCGGTGGGCGCGATGATGTACAAGGCTGCCAGCACCCTGGATTCCATGGTGGGCTACAAGAATGAAAAATATTTTTATTTCGGCTGGGCTGGAGCCAGAATAGATGATGCGGCGAACTTTTTGCCGGCAAGACTGACCGCTCCCCTGATGTTTATCGGGGCTGTTCTGACCGGTTACCGGCCTGTTCAGGCTTGGAATATCTGCTGGCGCGATAGAGGTCATCATGCCAGTCCGAACTCGGGAATTTCGGAAGCGGCTATGGCCGGGGCGCTGGGAATTCAACTGGGCGGGCCGTTGTTTCGCCACGGAAAACTGGTGGAGTTGCCTTTTATCGGTGATCCCGTCGAATCCATGGAACGGCGGCATATACTGAAAGCCAATTATTTGATGCTGGCCACTTCATTGGTGGCGGTTGTTATTTTTGTGGGTATCAGATTTATTATTAAAGGGATAGTCGGTGTCTGAAGTGGGAAGAGTCTTGTTATTTACGGGTGACGGTAAAGGAAAAACGACGGCGGCTCTGGGCATGGTCCTGCGGGCCAGCGGTCACGGGATGCGGGTGAAGATCGTGCAGTTTATTAAAGCCGCCGCGCTGACCGGTGAAATTGCCGCCGTGAAGAATCTTGCCGGTGTTGAATTTGTACAGACGGGTCTGGGTTTTGTTCCGGCGGATAGTCATCCGGATTTCTATTCACACCAGGATGCCGCCGCCCGCGCCTTGAAAATTGCGGCGGAGGCTGTTCAATCCGGGGCTTATGACATGATTATCCTCGATGAAATATGCAATGCTGTTGCTAAGAAGCTGATCCGGGAAGATGACGTACTGGCGATGATTCGCAGTGCCGGCAGTTCGCTCTGCCTGGTGCTCACCGGCCGGAAAGCCTCCGAAGGATTAGTTGCTGCGGCCGATACGGTTACGGTTATGCAATGCCGGAAACACGGGTTTCAGGAAAATATCCCGGCGCAAAAAGGGGTGGAGTACTAATGGGGAAATGTCCGAGAATAGTCATTGCCGCCGCTCACAGCGGATCGGGGAAAACAAGCCTTGCGATTTCGCTTACGGGCGCGCTTTGCCGCCGCGGATATAAAGTGCAGACATTCAAGGTCGGCCCGGATTTTTTAGACCCGACCTATCTTGCCGTTGTCTCCGGAAGACCCTGCTATAATCTGGACGGCTGGATGATGGACAAAGAGCACATCCAGCATCTCTTCGACCGCGTTACCAGAGACGCGGATGTCGCTGTTGTAGAAGGAGTAATGGGACTTTTCGACGGCTCAGATACTTCGACAATCCAGGGGAGTACGGCGCAAATCGCCGAGTGGCTCGACGCCCCGGTACTGCTGATTGTCAATTCCCGGGGGATGAGCCGCAGCTTCGCTGCGCTGGTTAAAGGATTTACGTCCTTTGAGCCTCAACTGAAGTTTATCGGTGTCATTGCCAATCATTGCGGATCACAAAATCATGAAAACTGGCTTTCCGCCTCTCTGGCGGCGGCAGGTGAACCTCCGCTGGTGGGAGCGATACCCAGCGGTGCGTTTGTGAAACTTCCCGGCAGACACCTGGGATTGGTGACAGCCAGTGAACAAAATCTGACCAAACCCATAATTGATGATTTGAGCGCTGCGGTTGAGCGCCATGTTTCTATCGATAGTCTGCTGCAGAGTCTGGATGTGAAAAAATCGTTTGATTCTGATGAAAACGAATTCTTGCAGACTGATCCATCTGTTTCTTCCCCGAGAATCCGCATCGGGGTCGCCTATGACGACGCTTTTCACTTTTATTACCAGGCTTTCTTCGATGTATTAATTGCCCGCGGCTGTGATCTTGTCCGTTTTTCCCCTCTAACAGATAAACTGCTTCCCGACAATCTTAACGGCATATACATTGGCGGCGGTTATCCGGAAGTCCATGCAGAGGCTTTAGCGGCCAATGGAGAAATGTTGGCCTCCATCCGCGCTTTCGCCGCTGCCGGCCGGCCGGTTTACGCCGAGTGCGGGGGATTGATGTATCTGTCCAAGGGGATAGAAACAAACGAGGGGCAATTCTTCGCCATGCTGGACATCCTGCCTGCCCGGACGAAAATGAGCAAGCGTATGATCGCTCTGGGCTATGTGGAGGCCAGACTTTCCGGCGACTCACTTTGGGGGAAAAAGGGCGACGTGGGAAGAGGGCATGAATTTCACTACTCCGAATTGCTGGATGATCCC
>DAOQVG010000033.1:0-5934 GCA_035341435.1 Smithellaceae bacterium | reverse complement strand
AACAGCGAGTGGAAACCGGTGTATGAGCTTCAAAAGCCCCGCTCCAGCGACATCAGAGCGGAAGGCTTCCAAAAAGGAAATATACTGGCCAGCTATGTCCACCTCTACCATTCAGCGCGGCCTGCCGCGGTAGATTGCTTTATCGCCAGCTGCGCAGGGAATATAAGTTTATAAGTTAAGGAGAAAGTAGTTTTGAAAATTGTTAAATCTTGTCTAATTATAATGCTTATCTGGATTATTTCGGCAAGTGTCGCCTTCGCCGCGCCGCCGATGAGAATCGTTTCTTTGTCGCCGGCTACCACCGAGATTCTCTATGACCTCGGTCTCGAAAATCGCATCGCCGCCGTTACCAGTTTTTGCGACTATCCCCAGCGGGCTAAGAACAAACCGAAAGTGGGCGGCTTTGCCAATCCGTCACTGGAGGCCATTATCGCCGCCAAACCTGATCTGGTGATCATGATGGAAGGCGATAATCCCTTGGAGGCATTTAATAAAATAAAAAGAATGGGAATTCGAACCCATGTCTTTCATGCCAAACGTCTCAAAGAATTACCGCAGGGGATCAGAGAGTTGGGCGGTGTGCTGGGAATACAGGACAGGGCCAACCGGCGGGCGGCTGAAATTGAGGCTCTGTTCAGCAGTTATGCCAAAAAAGCCCAACAGGCCGCAGCCCGTCGCGGGTACAGAAAAGTTGTCTTTGTTATTCAAGCGGTTCCATTGGTTGTCGCCGGGCCGGGCACCATTATTGATGATGCTCTGCAGATTCTGGGATTGCAGAATATCGCCGCCGACTCCCATGTCCAGTATCCGAAATATTCCATCGAGGAAGTAGTGAGGCGTTCCCCCGACGTGATTTTCTTCGGGCAGGGGTCCATGTCGAAAAAAGTTCCGAAAACACTTATAAGGCGCCTGGACAGCCTGGAGGCGGTTAAAAAGGGCCATGTATATTACACAAGCGAGATGTTGTACCGGTTGACCCCCAAAACTATTTTGGGGATGGAAGAGATAGTTACGCATCTGAACAAGATTTAAATATTGTCCGCATAATCCTCGAAGGAGGAAAGATGTTAAAATATTTTTTACTGTTTTTTGTTCTGCTTTTGCCGGTTCTCATCTTGTCCGGTAAAAAGAGTAAGATTAATCGGGTTGTAACTGCGGGTCGTGTGGCCGGCGTTGGTTCCCTGTTGCTGGCGGTCGTTTTTATTGTTGCGCTCACTTCACTTTTTTTCGGATCGAGTGATATTGACGCCTCTTCTATTTTCCAATGGCTGATCTCCGGGGGTAACGGGGCCGGCACAGGCCTTTCCGATACGGACGAGACTATTTTATTTTCCATTCGTCTGCCCCGGATTATTTTTGCCGGCATCGTCGGCGGTGCTCTGGCGGCAGCCGGTGTTGTCTTTCAGGGGCTCCTGCGCAACCCCCTGGCCGATCCTTATATTCTGGGAATTTCCGGCGGCGCCGCCGTTGGCGCACTTACCGCATTGATGCTGGGGATTCTTCCGCTGGGTGTTTCCGGGTCGGCCTTCCTGGGCGCGATCGTTACAATCGTTTTAGTTTACGGAATTGCCAAAACAAAGAACGAGCTGCAATCCACCACTCTGCTTTTGGCCGGTGTTATTGTGAATGCGTTCTTTTCCGCCGTCATTATGTTTCTGATCAGCACGGCCAGTGATAAAAGCCTTCACAACGCCATGTTCTGGCTGATGGGGGACCTGAGTCTGGCGGAATGGCGCGAAATCGCCCTGGCCGGTCTTTTTCTGATTTTGGGATTTCTGATTATCTTTACTTACGCCAGGCATCTGAATCTGATGGCGATCAGTGAAGAAACAGCCAAACAGCTGGGGGTCAATGTTGAGCAGACCAAAATAATCCTGCTGCTTGCCGCTTCCCTCATTACGGGAGTTGCCGTGTCGGTCAGCGGCATTATCGGTTTTGTCGGCCTGATTGTTCCCCATATGATGAGGATACTGTTGGGCTCCGACCACAGGATGCTTTTACCCGCTTCCATTCTTTTCGGGAGTTCATTTCTTATTGTCGCCGATACTTTTGCCCGGAATTTGATAGCCCCCGCTGAATTGCCGGTGGGCGTAATTACCGCTCTGTGCGGGGCTCCTTATTTTATTTATCTTTTGCGCAGGAAGGCCTGATTTATGTCCGTGGTAACCGTTGAACAGATTGGATTTCGCTACAATTCCCACTGGGTTTTAAAAGATATTTCTTTCGATATCCGGAAAGGGGAATTTTTGGGAATAATCGGGCCCAATGGTTCGGGAAAGACAACTCTGCTGAAAGTGATCAACGGCATTCTGAAGCCCGAAGAAGGTGAAATCCGAATAAACGGCATTTCCAGTAAAAAGATGAAAAGGGCTGCCATGGCGAAATTAATTGCCGTGGTTGCCCAGGATTTCCACATGACCTTTCCTTTCTCTGTTCATGAAGTTGTTTTAATGGGCAGAGCGCCGCATCTCAACAAATGGAGATTCGAAGGGGAAACGGACTTCCATATTGCCCACGAGGCATTGGAAATGACCGATACCCTTCATTTGATCAACCGAAGTGTATCCGCTTTGAGCGGCGGCGAATATCAGAGAGTCATGATTGCACGGGCTTTGGCCCAGCAGCCGCAAATAATGCTGCTCGATGAGCCGACGGCCTTTCTCGATATAAAACATCAGGTTGATTTTTTTGATCTTATTAAAAAGCTGAACATGAATCAGGAACTTACTGTTGTCACCATAACGCACGACATCAACCTGGCCGCTTTGTATTGTGACAGAATTATTATGCTGCGCGACGGCCGGATGCAATGTGAAGGAAATCCTGATGATGTCGTCACAAAAGAGAACATCATGAAGGTTTACGAAACAGCTGTTGCAGTTGACAAGAGTTTGGAAACCGGGAGACCCCGGATAACACTGTTGAGCTCACATCCGTCGAAGGAAGCCGGTGCGTCTCCGGCGCTTCCCCGTTAACTGTTAGCGGAACGAATTTGCAAAGGCATAGGAAAAAGACTAAAAAATCTTGACTTCAACTGGACGCCTGTGTTAAGCACGAAACAGCAAGGGGCCATATAGGCCATAATAAGGAAGACGGTGAGAATCCGTCGCGGACCCGCCGCCGTAACCAGGGATGAAAACCGCATTAGTGTCACTGTTTCGCTTCAGCGGAATGGGAAGACGCGGTAAGTAAAATGATCTGGAAGCCGGAAGACCTTCTTGTGAATTTTGCACAGACTTGTCACCGTGGTAAGGAGACAGTCACAGTTGCACCGAAGATGAAAAACGGCATCCCCGGACCTCAGTTTAGGCCCGGGGATTTTTTTTATTCTGATGTAGAGAAGTTTGACGTTTTTAAGCTTATAAGACCGTCAGTATGAGGAAGCCGGTTTAAGTCCGGCGCTGCCCCGCAACTGTAAGCGGAACGAAATCCATGCCAATCCAATGATTTCCTGATAGCAAGGTGTGGATGCAGGAAAAACCGCAAGCCAGAGCACTCACCTGATGGATTAAATACTTTCATTCCCGAGGGGGAAAGGAGAAGAAGCATGAAACACAAAGTAAGAAGGAAGTTGCTGTCTTTGCTGTTGGGAACATCACTGCTCTTGCCCGGATTTGTTTTAGCGGCTGACAAAACCGAAGCAACGGCGAAGACCGGCGGTGAACCTGTTCGCATGGAAGAAACGATTGTCACCGCCAGCCGGGTGGAAGAGTCGCTGCGCATGGTGGCGGATTCCGTGACCGTAGCTACGGAGAAGGAAATTCAGCGCAAAGGGCGGCAGACAGTGGTAGAGGTACTGAACGACGTGCCCGGCGTTAACATCAATCAGAACGGTTCCTATGGAGGATCAACTTCTGTTTATCTGCGGGGAACGAGCAATGCCCACACGATTGTGCTGATTGACGGTGTGCGGGTGGCCGATCCCATCAGTTCCGACGGCAAAGTCAATCTCGCCGACCTGCCGACTAATAATATCGAGCGCATTGAAGTTGTCCGGGGCAATCAGAGCGTCCTTTACGGGTCTGATGCCATCGGCGGCGTCATCAATATTATCACCAAAAAAGGAAAGGGAAAACCTACAATTTCGGCCGGTTTCGAAGGCGGCTCCTTTCAGACGTTTAAAGAAAATCTTTCTTTCCGGGGCGGAACGGAAAAGATCGATTTCAGTGCCTCTGTTTCCCGGTTGGACAGCCAGGGTGTTTCCAAGGCCGACGTAGAGCCGAACCCGGAAATGGACTACTACAATAATACTAATTTTTCGGTGAATCTCAATGGCCGCATTACTGACAAAACGCGGGCTGGCGTTTCCTTCTATCATAATAAATCCCAGTCTGATCTGGACACAACCGGCGGTATAGATGCTTATGAAACTCAATATTCAGCTATAACAACAACTTCCGCAAATATTGAGCAGGACTTTACCAAATGGTGGACGTCCATTTTAAAAGTGAGCAACACCGACTCAAAGCGGGAATATTTTAAAGACGGTCCGGGTAGTTACGCCGGAATCGTGCAGTTTTTTGAGTCCAGCTACAAAGGAAATATTAAAACCGCATCCTGGCAGAACAATTTCTTCCTGGGAGATAAAGACACTTTGACCGTGGGGTTGGACTACACTCATGAAACAGGGTCTCAACAATACGAACAGACCTTCCTTAATGATGTGATGGCCCGGACAAAAAGCGCCTTTATCCAAAACAAGTGGACGCCTGTTGAAAACGCCAATATCACCGTCGGCGTTCGCTCCGATCATCACCAGCAGTTCGGACAGGAGACTACTTATAAGGTAGCGGGCGCTTACCTGTTCGAGAAGTTGGGGACCAAGGTTCGGGCAAGCTACGGCACGGGCTTCCATGCTCCTTCGCTCTATCAGCTCTATGAACCGAATTACGGCAACACGAACCTCGCTCCCGAAAAGAGCAAAGGTTTTGACGCCGGTATCGACCAGTCCCTCTTCGGGGATAAAGTGAACTTGTCGGCCACCTATTTCCGGAACGATCTGGATAATCTCATTGTTTGGGATTGGGGGACTTCGAGATACGCCAATGTTCAGCAGGCCCGCACGGAAGGCATTGAAACAAGTGCAACTTGGCGGCCTTTGACCTGGCTGTCGTTGAATGCCAATTATACCTATCTGGATGCGAAAAACGATACCACTCAAAAACAATTAACTTACAGGCCTCATCATACCGCCGGCGGCTCCGTGAACATCCGCCCCATAGACAAGTTGAACTGGAACGTCTCGATGCAGTATGTGGGAAAACGGTATCGAGACCCTGGCAACAACTTCACAATGCCTGCGTATACGATATACAGCACCGCCGTTTCCTATGACGTAACAAAGTGGATGCAGTTGACGGGACGGATAACTAATTTCACGGACAAACATTATCAATCTATTTATCAGTACGGGGAGCCGGGTATTGGCTTCTTCGGCGGGATAAAACTGACATACTAGGTGCAATGATGAAAGAACAATTATTCGAGAGAGTTGATGCAAGTGGCATGGAGTCGGTTTCAACTACGGCAGTTCTTTCAGTAACGGGCCATGCCCTGGTACTGTTTCTGGTCTGCATGGCCTCTTCTTTACCCATTTCGGTCAGAAACAATCTGGAGAGGCTGCCCATTATTCAAGCAACTCTGGTGACGGAGAAAGGAATGCCTTCTCCGCCGCAGACCGTTGTTGCCGTGCAGCGTAAGGCAGAGGTCGAAAAGAAAGAAGTTGTAAAACCTCGGGTAATACCGAAAATGGAGGAGCAGAAAACTGCTCCCGCACCCCTCCCTCTGGCTGCTCCCCAGGGGGCACAGAAAACAAGCGGTTCTTCATCGGCGATGAGCATTGATGCAAAATCACTCGGTACGTCAGCAAATCCGGATACCGCCCGCGCCTCCGGTGCGGGCGGCGCCGGAGGAACCTCAGCAGTGCCGCGGTAC